>CABSKZ010000277.1 GCA_902478395.1 uncultured Eubacteriales bacterium
ATGACGGGGTATCATCTGAATTTTGAAGCATTGGTGTATAAGAAGACCAGCCAGGGATATTACCGCGTATACAGCAGATTGCGCAACAAATGCAACGGGTGTGAATATTTATCGCATTGCGCCATGGAGCGGGGGGCGGATTCGGATCAATGCTAGTCCGTTTTATCCGGCTTTCTATGCAAATATGCAGCGATGCGAGACATCGGCGTACAAAGCAATGAAACGATTGCGTGCAATCTGGAGCGAGGGTACGTTTGCCGTCCTCAAACGGGAACACAACTTAAAACGGGCAAGAAAAAGAGGCCTCGAGCGCGTAAGCGAAGAGTGCCTCCTATCGGCGTTGGCGTTGAACCTAAAACGGATGGTAAAGACAGCAGGAGACTCACTGTTTACAACCTCTGTCACAATAATTCACTTTTCGCAATCCAATTGGTTACCTGATTTTATAAAAATATGACTTTGTCAACAGGTCCTCTTTGAAGAAGACTTATCGATTAACCTCTATAAAGCCGCGCGACTATCGCGTGGTTTTCGGAATACAAAAAGCCGGCCTTTCAATATGAGGCCGGCCTTTCATTTCTTGTTTTTCATTTGCTTTATTTGGCGGAGGCTTCGTCAAATAAATTTAATTGTGTATTTTCATATTTCAAGCCGAATCACGACTATTGATTAAGATAATTTACAAGCGGAAGTCCAATCCGCTCCATCTCATCTATTGCAAGAAAACAGATCCATCTGGCTCCGGTTTCTGTCAGGTGCGTATTATCATTATTGCTGACCATAAAATATTTTGCAGATTCCTGCTCTCCAATTGCAATCAAATCATCTTCTGTTTTTGCATTCAAATCAAGCAGAGGGATCTGCATTTGTTCCGCCAGGGTTCTCATTGAACGGGGATAATCCCCCAGCGAATTTGAGAAAATACCGTTAGTAAACGCCCGGCGGCAGATGGATGTTGCCAAAATAGGATACGCTCCCTTGGCGCGCACGCCGTCAATATATCTTTTCAGATATTGCTGATAGGTTCCACCGTCTTCGGGCGAAGTATAATTGTGCGGTTCTGTTGTCTTCTGGTCATTATGACCAAATTGAATGATGACATAGTCGCCTGGTTTCAGCTCACTTAGCATCGCATTTAGCCTGCCGGAATCTGCCGTGCTTTTCGAGCTTGCACCGCCAACAGAAAACGAATTATCTACTTCTGCTTTCTCAGGATCAAAATACGTTCCCAGTACTTCTCCCCAGCCGGCCTGAGCGCCTGCGGCGGTTGCCATAGTAGAATCACCTACGGTATAAATTTTTATTTTCGCTGTATCCGCAGGTACAGAAGAAAGCACAAAAGGTATAGCACGTGGTTTCATCTCTGACATATTCTCCCATACAAATATTTTAATTTTACAGTTTGATACATCCTGCGGCAATTCCAAGCCAATATCGACCAATCCATTGGCATTTGGCAGCTTCTTTACTGCTGACAATGCATCACCGTTGTAAACAGCCGCCACCACCACACCGGAAACAGCCGCGTTATTTTTCAGCAGAATCCGATCGAGAAGGCCCCCGTTTGTAATGCTGTAAGTTATATTACCTTTGCTGTCCTTAAATATAACGGACTGAATTTCGGTTGGGAACAATTTTTCAACAATTACATGGAATTCTCTCTTTGTCTGGATGTCACCCTTTTGAATAGTTGCCGTTAATTTAATATTTGCATCTTCCCAGCCAACCGGGCGTTTTACGACACCCGCACTGCTGAGGACTCCTTCATCAGAGGACTCCCATTTTATTGTCGCATCAAACATACCTGTGACAGGAAGTGTCAAGTTCTCATTTGCTTTTGCGGGCACCTTGAGCTGATCAGCTGCTAATTCCACATCGTAGGTAGGATCGGCAATATTTCTTACAGTTAAGTCGTCAATATAGAAATTTGTTCCTGATGATTGACGAATTGGTCCAAAGCGCATGGCGGAAAGCGTTGGGTAGGTCACGCCTTCTAAGTTTGGAGCCTTACTTCCGGTTGTCATAAACGGAAGCGGCTCGCTATTGAGTTTCTCTCCGTTGATATACAGATCCCAAGCCTCGCGCGGCGTATCAATAATAATTTTCATCGTGAACCACTCATCCGCAGGCGGAAGCTTATCAGAAATCTCAGCTTTTTCAGTTGCCAATGTAGTGGTCGGATTATCCGGATCTACTTTTGGCGCCCAAATAATGCCTCGCTGATAATCAAAGGAGAGGGAAACCGGAGCCTGAAGGGAAGATTGTGCACCGCTGGGCAAAATACCTCTTGCGGTCAGGTCAAAGCAATAACGAACATTTGTAAGAGCCTCTTCATTGTGCATAAACATCATCTTTGCTTCAACAACGCTCTTGTTGCGCAACTGCTGTGCGGATGGAAAATCATAATTAGTATAGTTATTAGTTTTCGCATCTGCTATAACACGTTTGCTAAGCAGCAGATAATTACGCGCATCTAACTCATCTTGTTCTATCGTTGACGTAGCCTTCAGCAGTTCGCCCGCTGCATCAAATCTCCACGATTTATTGCCTGTAGCATTAACAATTGTCTGCCCAATTGCGTTTGGATAACTAAAGGTCTCGGTCAGGCTTGGTTCCGAGTCACTGCTCCACAGTACAAAATCTAAGCTTTTCGTAACTGGGGCCGTTGCTCCATCGGTTGATATCTCAGCTGTCAGAGTAAACGGTGTGTCCTGTGCCTGCCTGGTAACAACCGCTTTTTTTGCAGATGGGTCAACAACGACCGAACCCGAGTTGCTTGTCCAGTTAATGTTCAACAAGCCGGAATATTGGGAAAATTCTGGAAGGGAAAGATCCAAATCCTTTGTAATTGCATGGCTGGCCTCATCGGTGAGCATGGACGTATGTAAGCTTCTTTGAAGCAGCCGCAAAAGATCGTCTCCGCTTTCCAACGCCTTTACGGTGGCCTGGAAAGTTTTTTGCCGTGTTTCCCCGCCGAGTGTAAGATCGGCAGTCAGCGTCACATCCGTATCAACCTGTTGACGGGTCACGGTTCCATCTTTTGAAATGACGGATGGATTCGAACTGCTCCACTCAATTTTTGAAGCATAAACACCTCCGCGTTCCGGCAGGAGCATATTCTCAGTTACCGCACTCAAATCACTGAACTGCAGCCAGTCATAGTCTACTTGAATCCCTTCGCTGTAAGCAAGACTCTGCGCATAGACATCATCAATATAAAGCATATTGGCAGTCTGTGCCCTGTCTGGATAAACCTTGACAGTTCTTACATCAAACGCCGAGAGCGTTGCCAAAGAGCGGAAAGGGTATGTACCTTTCATCTCGTCATCAAGATAAAATGTGTAAATTTTATCCGTCGGATTCAGCAAAACTTTGATATCGTGCCAGGTATTGTTGGCCTTTTCGCCAAGCGGATATAGAAAAAGTTCCGACTCATCTCCTGAAATGCGCAGACGCTGATTGGAACCTATGCCATAGTCCATTCCAAGGTAAAAAACATTTTGTCCGCGGCTGTTGTTTACAATAAAATAACTTGATTTGTTACCCGACTGATTATAACCTGTAATGTCTGTAGGTGCGTAGTATCGGTAACTAATCTCAACCAGATTTGTTTGTGTGCCAAGATCTGCAGAGATAGCGTCATTCCCACTTTGAGCTGTATCTCTGTAAATTTTAAGAAGTTGATTTTTTGCCGATGTATCCGTCGGGTCTACGGCTGCTTCCGGCACCCAATTAACTTTTTCTATCGTCCATTTTGTAGTATCAATGGTTTGCCCGGCTTGATAGCTTTGAAAATCATCTGAAAACAAGTTTTCAGGCGCCGCTGATACGCCTCCAAAAGAAAGAGTAAAAACAAATATTAGCAAACATGATAAAACCCCTTTTTTCATTCCAATTCCATCCTTTCCAACGTAATATGTTGTGTTTTAATATTAATTATTATAACTGCACAGGAAACTGCTCGTAAACCTTACATTTGTCAATTAATAGTAACAAATGTAATATATCAATGATTTGGATACATTCTTTATGTTATTGTCTACGGCGTATGGTATCAAACTCTATCCGAGGGAGTCTGTCATCATTTTTGACGAGGTCCAACTTTTCTCGAAGGCACGCGAAGCTGTAACGTATCTTGTTGCCGACGGCAGATACGATTATCTTGAAACCGGTTCGCTTATTTCAATCAAGGAGAATATTCAAAACATTGTAATACCATCGGAGGAACGTCAAATAAAGATGTATCCGCTTGACTTTTAAGAATTCTGCGATGCTTTAGGCGAAACGGAAATATGCGCATACGTTAAAAAATGCTTTCAGGAAAAAGTTCCGCTTGAACGGAGTATTCACAATAAGGCGATGCTGATTTTCAGACAGTATATGCT
>CABSKZ010000278.1 GCA_902478395.1 uncultured Eubacteriales bacterium
TCGTCGGCAGCGTCAGATGTGTATAAGAGACAGATTTAGGGCTTTTAAATGGGCAAAGCAGCGGAGAAAGCTTTCTCCGGGGCGATATGGTCTGCCTGTTCTATCAGATGCTTGATGCAAAAATCTTGGAGATAAACGTATCGGACGGAACAAATGACGAATACACACAGGGTGAAAAACTGCTGGAAAGCCTGGATATTTACAGAATAAAGGATGTCGTCAGGGCAAATAATTTTGTTGCGCTCGATGGTGCAAGCACAACGTCCAAAGGCGAAATTCTGGTTGGCGATATTCGTCTTTTATGCGACAATTCAAATGCGCTTATCGGCCGGAAAGTAGACTGCTTTTATAAATATGATAAGGCTGAAGATGCCGGCAGGGTTATCTATATGAAATGCATCGATGATGGCGCTTTGAAAATTGAAAGCGGAGATATCATTTCAATAAAATCTGATGCGATTTCCTATATCACACCAGAGGATGATATTGAGAAGATAGCACTGAATAAGAACATTGAAATGATATATAATGGACGAAAGGAAATATCGCTGCCCACCGATTTATTTGTTCCGAAGGTCGGCTGGTTAGAGCTCACTGATTATGACGGTGACGGAGAGTATGATATTCTTGTGATTACTTCTTTTCAGGAGTATGTCGTAAACGGCTTTAATAAAAGAGACAAAATTGTGTATGATAAAATCGATAGAAGCCGTGAATTCGATTTCGGCAAAAACTTTAAAAAACTTGAAGTCTATCTCAATGGTGAAGAAGCAAATGTGGACGATATTGCGGTTAATATGGTGCTTTCTGTTGCGGAAAGCCGTGACGGCGATATTGTTACAGTATATGCAAACGGTCAAACTGTAAATGGCAAGGCGAGCGAAATCGGTGACGATTACATTGTTATAGAAGAAAAAGAATATCGTTTCACAGAAGCGTTTGTGGAAAACGATTATTATGATGTAAGCTTAAACAGCACGAACGTTTATTATTTGAATGCTTTTGGGTCTATAAGCTACGCAAAGAATGCTGGGGTTAAAAATTACGGGTACCTCATGGGCATAGAAAAAGATTCGGGGCTTGGTAAAATTATTAAGGTGAAAATGCTTAATAATGAGGGCAAGATTACGGTCTATTCTTCAGGAGACAAGATTAAGCTCAACGGCAGGCAAATTAATTCCGACAAGGTGTTAAATAGCAGCACATTGTTCGTAAACGGTGAGTTTAAGCAGCAGCTCTGTACTTATACGCTTAATGATGAGAATATCATCAAGCAAATTAATGTCGCAGGAAGTAATGAGGACCCTGAAAACGAGTTGGTCTTGAATCATGACAGCGGTGAAAGCACCGTTACATTGCGGTCGTACAAAACAAGCGCCATGATGCTGAACAAGTATCTGTTTGAAGGTTCAACAAAAGTATTCCTGTTATCAAATAATGAGCGGGATATGATGGTTTCCACCCCGTCAACGTTGACAGCGGATACAGCGTACAAGGTAAAAATTTATGATTTTGAGGATTGTGTCGTCGGAGCCGCGGTTATTGATAACACCACGGGTTCTGCGGGTGCGGTTGGTATCAATACGGAAAGCGGCACGCTTGTGGTTTCGGAGGTCATGCGCTCGGTTGATGAGGAAACGGGAGAAGAAATCACGAAAATTTATGCCTATCAGGATGGTAAGATGGTAGATATTTATCCAGAGGATGACGAGGTGAAAGGCAATGCTGCCGCGACCCTTTTCCCAAATGTGAAATTTAGCGAGCTGCAAAAGGGCGATGTTTTGCAGCCTGCCACGGGAACTTCGGGAAGAATATCGTCATTCCGTCTCATTTTCGGTATGAAGCGTGGAATGAACGGCCTCACCGAGGTCACATATACTGACTCAGCTGTTCAAAACCAATCCGGCCAAACCGGTGAAAAATATGCGAAAATGTTTAACCTGTACGGTCAGGTTACAGGCGTTTACAGTGAAAATATTATCACAATCAATACCGCACTGGGCACAAATCAGAGTATCGGAGAAGGGCAAACCATTGAAGATTTTGAAAGAACACTGCGCAGGGCAACGGGAGCCGTATATCTTTATGATACGAAGAAAGACAAGGTCTCCAGAATTGAAGCGAACGAAATCGCGGTTGGAGATATGGTTTACGCAAGAGTCAGATACGTTCTTACGGAAGAAATCTATGTTGTAAGATAAGTGAAGATTGAAAGAACTGCACAAATGAAGCCTTTTAGCGATTTGCTGCAGTTCTTTTTTGTGGAATTCGTTACAACAAAAACAATTCCGCTATGAACTGCCGCGCGATGTTGAAAAGTACGCGGAATATAGCGGACCATTTATTCAGAAATAAGGGGTAAAATAAACTCTGGAAATTATGAAACTGTAGGAGAAATGATATGGAAAGAATTGATTTAAATGGGGTGTGGCAAGTAAACTGTGTACAAAGGCCTGAAATATCCTTTATGGGAACTGTTCCGGGAAGCGTATTGGGAGGCTTGCTTGCTGGCGGCTTGTGCTGCGGTGATGTTTTTTACCGCGATAATGCAGAAAGCGTGCAGGAGTACGAAAAATACGACTGGGTGTATACGAAAAAATTTATAGCGGAACATGTTCAAAACCGCTGTAAAGTTGTTTTTGAAAGGCTCGACACATATTGCGATATCTATCTGAATGGTGAGCATTTGGGAAGCGCTGAAAACGGGCACATACCGCATGAATTTGATGTGAGCGGAAGGCTCATTTCAGGAGAAAATGAGTTAAACGTTTATTTTTATTCCCCCGTTAAAAAGGTTGAGGGAAGAAAAGCACGTGAAGGGGCGTTTACCACGGAGCGGCTGTATACACGTAGGGTGCAGTGTACCTACGGCTGGGACTGGACAATGCGCTTTGTTACCTGCGGGATTTGCCGCGATGCTTATATTGTTCCGTATGCAGAAAAAACTGCTGTAAGGAATGCTTATATATACACGAAGAATATAGACGAGGACAGCGCACAGTTAGGGATTGAGCTCCATTTTGAAAAACAGTACGGCGGCGTTCTCACTTTTCAGATTTTCGACGATAGAGGCATTTTAGTAAAACGCTTTCAGAGATTTTGTGATGAGGAGTTTGTAGTTCTAGGAACGGAAATTGAAGAGCCTCAGCTTTGGTACCCGCATGGTTACGGCGGACAGCCTCTATATACCTTTACTGTATGGGATGAAAATGGAGAGCTTTATTCGGAGAGATTCGGAATTAGAACCGTGAAAATTATGCAGCTTACAGATCGCGAGGGCAGCGAGTATTATAATAAGTGCGTTGCGCTAAAAAAGAGTGAGTTTGCAAAATATTATGACAAAAATGAAGAATTTTCGGGTTTTATTTTAAAGGTGAACGGGATTAGAATCATGTGTAAGGGGGCAAATTGGGTACCCAGCGAACCGTTCCAAAACGGGAACTGCGATAAAAAGGTCACTGAAACCTTAGAGCTTGCAAAGCTTGCGGGTTTTAATATAGTGCGCATATGGGGAGGAGGCACCTTTGAAAGCGAGCATTTTTATGACGAATGTTCGAGGCTTGGCATCATGGTGACGCAGGATTTTTTAATGGCCTGCGGGAAATATCCTGAGGATGAACAGTGGTTTTTAGACGAACTTGCAAAGGAAGCGGAATATGCTTCAATTTATCTGCGCAATAAGCCGTGCCTTATGTGGTAGAGCGGAGATAATGAAAATGCCGTTGAGGGTTGTGAAACAGATGAAAACTATCCCGGAAGAAGATCGGCGTATCATGCGATTGCGCCCGTTCTGCACAAAAATGACCCCCATCGGGACTTTTTGCCCTCCAGTCCGTACGGCGGCACAAAATATGCCTCGAATACGGTTGGAACAACGCATAATACACAGTATTTGTCGTATACATTTGCGTATTTTGAAAAAGAGGATCTTTCTGATTATAAAGAGTATTTTCAGCAATATAGAGCGAGATTTATTGCCGAAGAGCCGGCGATGGGCGCTGTTGGAATTCACACATTGAGAAAAATTATGACCGAAGATGAAATCTTCGGAGACAACTTATCTATGTGGACCTACCACACCAAAACAAATCCTGAGCTTTCCAAAGAATTGTTTCAATACATATGGATGTTTGCAGAAAAGGTTCTGGGGCGGTTTGAAAATGCCAAGGACAGATTTTTTAAACTGAAATATCTGCAATATGAATGGGTAAGAATCACCCTGGAACAGGCAAGGCGGGAAAAGTGGTTCTGCTCCGGAATTATATACTGGATGTTGAATGATTGTTGGCCCGCGGCGGCCGGATGGTCGTTCTTAGATTATTACAACGTTCCGAAGGCAGCTTTCTACGGCTTTAAAAGATGTGCCGCACCGGTTATGGCA
>CABSKZ010000279.1 GCA_902478395.1 uncultured Eubacteriales bacterium
AAAACGACAATCACCAACCTTATTAACCGTTTTTACGATATTGCTGACGGAAAGATACGCTATGACGGTATCAATATCAACAAAATCAAAAAGGCTGATCTTCGGCGTTCCCTTGGCATTGTTCTGCAAGATGTTAATCTGTTCACAGGAACGGTGATGGAGAACCTGCGCTACGGTAATCCCGACGCGACCGACGAGGAGTGTATTGCTGCCGCAAAGCTGGCTAACGCAGACGGATTTATCCGTATGCTGCCCCAGGGCTATCAAACCGTACTGAAAGGCGACGGCAGTGGACTTTCCCAAGGGCAGCGGCAGCTTATCTCCATTGCCCGTGCCGCTGTGTCCGCTCCCCCGGTTATGATTTTGGACGAAGCCACATCGTCTATTGACACCCGTACCGAAGCGTTGGTACAGGACGGTATGGATAAGCTGATGAAGGGCAGAACGGTGTTTGTCATTGCTCACAGACTGTCTACCGTTCAAAACTCCGATGTGATCATGGTGCTCGATCACGGACGCATTATCGAGCGGGGAAATCACGATAAACTGATATCCGAAAAAGGAACATATTATCAGCTTTATACCGGGGCGTTTGAGTTGGAATAACGGGTAAAGCCAATAAAATAGGAAAGCGGGTTCGTATGTCAGAAACAGTCCTTGTTGTGGGTTATAGCCCGAAATTGCTAAAATATGCAGCTACCACTGGCACGGTCCTATGTCGGGGCCGAATTCCCCTCCAAAAACCAACACTACCCTAACCATGATAAAACCGGTGTGACAATCGCCACACCGGTTTTATCCAAGCTTTATTTACTTTTTTATAACCCGCTCCTTTTCGGAACGGGGGCTTTTATATCGGGCTTTCCATCACGTTTAACGGACAAACGAACCGCAGCTGTGCGGCATCTCATGCTTCTCTAGTAAATTAATGGTAAAAATTCTTTCTGCTCATATATTTCTTTCTGCGCCGCATCATTTTTTTCCGCTTCAGGTCATTCATGCGGAGAATAATTAAAATGACGACGACAATTCCCAGCGGAACCATGAACCACACAGAGAATACAATTTTTCCAAGCGTGCCGAAAATCATGCGGATGTAGCTCTTTTTCACCTCTTTGCCCGCCACAAGCTCCATCGTGCCAAGCTCCGCCCCATCATAGGAATAGGTGATAGTGCCAACCGCCTGCCCCTGCGCTACCGGTGCCTTCACTTCATCCGGAACGGAAACCGACGTTGTTAACAGGTCCTTATTATAATCCGCAGGAAGGATGACACTGAACGGCTCCTTCGCGTAGAGAACCGCCTGCTCCCCTTTCGCGGCCCATTTCACCTCTTTTGTGGAAACAATATCGCTGTCGCTTGCAATGGTCTGAAACTTGAAGTTTTTAAACCCGTAGTTGAACAGGTTGATGGTATCCTGAAAGGAGTAATCGATTCCCTGCTTAACAGGCGCGTCCATCACCACGCAGATATAATGCAGGTCGTTCTTCTCCGCTTCAGAAAGCAGGCAGTGCCCCGCCTTTGAGGTGTGCCCCGTCTTGATGCCCTTTGCCGGCGAATACAAATATTTCTGCCCTTTCATCGGGTTTATCAGCGCGTTGTTATTGCTCAGGTTGCGAACCTTTGTATATTTATTGGTTGGCGGGATGTCATAAGTAGCGGTGGAAACAATTTTTTGAAAGGTTTCATTTTGAACCGCGTAAAGCGCAAGCTTTGCCATATCCCGCGCGGTTGTGTAATGGTTGTCATCATGGTAGCCGTGGGTATTGACAAAATGCGTATCTTTCATGCCAAGTTCCGCAGCCTTTGTATTCATCAACTCCACAAACGCCTCGATGCTGCCGGAAACCTGTTCCGCCAGTACATTTGCCGCGTCGTTCGCCGAATGGACCAGCAGGCCGTACAACAGCTGTTCAACCGTAAGTTCCTCGCCGCTTAATATTCCCATATTGCTGCCGTCCCGGTCAACGTCAACCGCTGTCTGGCTCGCCGTCGCGACTGCGGCAGGGTCCAGCGCCTCCAAAGCCAGGACCGCTGTCATGACTTTTGTCGTACTGGCAGGATACCGCTTGTCATCCGCATTCTGTTCGAAAAACACCCTGCCGGAATTTGCTTCTATTAAAATAGCTGACGACGCTTCTATATATGGCGACCCATCTTCTGATTTTTCCTCCTCCGCCATAGCTACAGTTCCAAACTGCAGCAGTATGAGCAACACTGCCAAAAGACTGACTGTTTTATTCATTCGCTTCCCCCTATGCTTTGGTAAAATATCGCCGGTAATTCGTTCGCATGGTTTCTTGTTCAAAATTGCGGCCAGACGGCTACAACAGCCAAAACCTTCTACGGCCCTGTATGATATACAGTTGATACAATAGATACTTTATATTATATCTCAAAAATACAGTTTAATCAACTATTTTTTGTCAAAGACACCCAAAACCTTACGGATCTGTTTTGAGCCAATTCTATCTGGAAAGCGCACAAGCGGCGGTTTCCTGGCCCATCCGTGTATTCCCGGCAGAAAGGGCTTGAAAAACCCGCGCAGTTGGTATATAATAGTTGAAAAGCATTTTAGGGAGGACTGCGGATGTATAAAGTCGCGATAGACGGCCCGTCCGGCGCAGGAAAAAGCACGCTTTCCCGCGAGATTGCAAAACGGCTCGGGTTTATCTATGTGGATACCGGCGCCATGTACCGCGCGGCGGCGCTCGCCTGCCTGCGCGCCGGAATTAATAGCAAAAAAGAACCGGAGGCCGCCGCAGAAAAGGTCGGCTCTATCCGGATCGATATCGACTACGGGGGGGACGGCACGCAGCTTGTCATTTTAGACGGAGAGGACGTAACCGGCAGCATTCGGACACCCGAAGTATCTGTCGCCGCTTCCGACGTTTCCGCCATTCCGGCGGTGCGCCTGAAGCTGGTGGAGTT
Source organism: uncultured Eubacteriales bacterium (assembly GCA_902478395.1). Taxonomy (GTDB): domain Bacteria; phylum Bacillota; class Clostridia; order UBA1381; family UBA9506; genus CABSKZ01. Next base: position 2,932 of record CABSKZ010000279.1, read on the forward strand.
GCAGCGCGAGCTTTCCAAGGCACACAACGTTATTATGGACGGAAGGGATATCGGGACCTATGTTCTGCCGGATGCGGAGGTAAAAATCTTTCTGACCGCGGACGTTGCAGACCGTGCAAAACGCCGGTACGACGAACTGGTTTTAAAGGGCGAATCCTGCACCTACGAAGAAGTTCTGGCTGATATGCAATACCGCGACGAAAATGATTCCTCCCGCGCGTTCGCCCCGCTCGTTCCTGCAGAAGACAGCATACAGGTCGACACCAGCGGCAACACCTATGGGGAATCGCTGGATTTGCTGTACCAAACCATCAAAGAGAGGCTGAAGCTCTAATGCTGTTTCGTTTTGTCCGCAAGCTGGTGACCGGCTTTATCTACTGCATCTTTTTTGTGAGGGTGCATAACAGGGAAAAATTTCCGCTGGAGGGGCCTGTCATTGTCAGCTTTAACCACAAAAGCTATTGGGATATTCCTCTGACCGACACCGTGCTCCCCCGTCCGCTGTGTTTTATGGCGAAACGGGATTTGTTCGACATCCCGCTGCTCGGCGGCATCATGAAATGGTCCGGCGCATTTCCCGTATCCCGCGGCAAGGGCGACGTAGGCGCAATTAAAACGGCGGTTTCCGTTCTAAAACAAGACAAGGCCATGGCAATTTTCCCCGAGGGACGCAGAGTCATGCCGGGCCAGGAGCACAGGGCGAAGCCCGGTGTCGCACTCATTGCGGAACTGAGCGGCGCGCCAATCCTCCCGGTAGCCATCAAGGGTGACTACAAGCTGTTCCGCCGCATGGAAATTTTCATCGGTGACCCCGTCTATGTGAAACGGGAAAACGGAGAAAAACTCCCGGTCGAGGAACTGCAAAAAATCAGCGAACAGGTACTCGACACCATATTGACGATGGCGGAGGTGAAGTGAAATGGAGCTTTTTGTCGCCAAAACTGCCGGTTTCTGCTTCGGCGTCGCGCGCGCGCTCGACATGGTGTATGATTGCGCCGGTGATTCGGAAAACCAGTATTACACACTCGGGCCGATTATCCATAACGCCCAGGCCGTTGAGGAATTGAAACAAAAAGGGATTGCCCCCGTAGATTCCATTGCGGACGCGCAGCCCGGTTCCTCCCTCATCGTACGCACGCACGGCGTCGGCAAGGACGCCTACGACGAGATGGAAGCCCGCGGCATACGGTATGTCGATGTGACTTGCCCGTTCGTAAAAAAAATTCACAACATCGTAAAGCAATATCACGATGAAGGATATCAAATCGTCATCATTGGGGATGCAAGGCATCCCGAGGTGCAGGGAATCAATGGCTGGTGCGGAAATTCCGCCACAATTATCGCCGATCCGGAGCAGGCGGAACGCTTCGTTCCCACCTCGGAAAAGGTGTGTATTGTATGTCAG
>CABSKZ010000280.1 GCA_902478395.1 uncultured Eubacteriales bacterium
ATTCTTGATGAAGAATTTACGAAAGAAGAATATGCAATCGCAATGAAAAAGGGCAATACCGAGCTGGTTAATAAGGTAAACGACATTCTGGCTGCAATGAAAGCGGACGGACGGTTTGAAACCATTACCAAAGCATTCATTGAAAATGATGAAGAGGCGCTGGCAAAGTTGAAGGCACTTCCTGAGCCGACCGGTTCCGAAACCTTGATTATGGGAACGAACGCAAGCTTCCCGCCGTTTGAATACCGGGATGATTCCGGCGAAGTGGCCGGCTTTGACGTCGAAATGGCGAAAGAAATCGCACGTGTGCTGGGAATGTCCTTCAAAGTGGAAGACATGAACTTCGATTCTCTTCCGGCAGCCGTATCCAGCGGAAAAATTACGATGGCAGTCGCCGGTATGACCGTTACGGATGAAAGAAAAGAAAATGTGGATTTCTCCGATGGTTATTATACCTCGACACAGGTCATCATGGTGCAGAAATAATTTAACAAAAACAAAGGGCAGGAATCAGGCTTTGGTTTCTGCCTTCTATCTATGGGAGCAATACATATGCAGAATATAATTGATTGGGTTTCCGGCAGCGCCAGCGCCTTCGGGGAAGCCTTCTATAAAACGTTTATCGAGGGCAACCGGTGGATGATGCTGGTCAATGGCTTGAAGGTCACTGCCATCATCACCCTTCTTGCAATGCTGATTGGCACAATATTGGGAATCCTGCTGGCACTGATGAAAATATCGCGCGTCAAAATTCTACGCGGTATTTCCGGCCTTTATATTGATATCATCCGCGGTACACCGCTCGTCGTCCAGCTGCTTATTATCTATTTCGTTGTATTCGCCAGTGTGGACATCAGCAAAACCCTTGTCGCGGTTGTCGCATTCGGCTTAAACGGCGGTGCTTATATTGCAGAAATCATCAGGGCTGGTATTCTCGGGGTTGATAAGGGACAGTTCGAAGCTGGGCGTTCCCTCGGATTAACGCACACCCAAACCATGGCGCGCATTATCATGCCGCAGGCGATCAAAAATATACTGCCCACCTACGCGAATGAGTTCATCGTTATGGTGAAGGAAACGGCAGTCGCCGGATATATTGCGATAGAGGACCTCACAAAAGCCGGCGACATGATCCGCGGCTCTACCTATGAGGCATTTCTGCCGCTTCTTGCGGTCGCACTGATTTACCTGCTCATAAACTGGCCGCTGTCCAAACTGTTCAAACGGATCGAAGAAAGGATGAGGAAAAGTGATACGCGTTGAGAACCTGCATAAATCATTCGGTGAGAACCATGTTCTTCGCGGAATCGACGAAAATATCGAAGCGGGCGAAAAGGTCGTTGTCATCGGCCCGTCCGGCTCCGGAAAATCAACCTTTCTCCGTTGCTTAAATCTGCTCGAAATGCCAACGGAAGGAAATATTTATATTGACAACGAGTGTATTACGGATCATAAGTGTAACATCAACGCAGTCCGTAGTAAAATGGGAATGGTGTTCCAGCATTTTAACCTGTTTCCGCATCTTACGGTCATGAAAAATCTAACGCTTGCCCCTACTCTGCTGAAGCTGCAATCGAAGGAGGAAGCCAAGGAGGCCGCACTTGCCCTGTTAAAACGCGTTGGACTTTCCGACAAAGCGGATGCTTATCCAAAACAGCTTTCCGGCGGACAGCAGCAGCGAGTAGGCATTGCGCGTTCTTTGGCAATGAACCCGGAAATTATGCTCTTTGACGAGCCAACCTCCGCACTCGACCCGGAAATGGTCGGCGAAGTTTTAGAGGTTATGAAGGAACTAGCTGACGAGGGCATGACGATGGTTGTTGTAACGCATGAAATGGGCTTTGCCAAAGAAGTGGCGAGTCAGGTATTGTTTATGGACGAAGGGGTTATCATGGAGCGCGGAACTCCGGAGGATATCTTCTGCAATCCACAAAACGAACGGACAAAAGCTTTTTTAAGTAAAGTATTATAATAAATAAAGCTGAGCTTTGCCTGTGGCAGAACTCAGCTTTATTTGTGAATTAGGAATTAGTTACGCCATAATCTCCCCATTAAGTATTCGGCGCGTAATCCCTCTTCCATTCATGATAGAAACCGTGCATAGTGATTCTGTTTATTGAAAAATCTGTCCTCGCGCGTTCATTCGCCAAACTTATTATAACACCGTACCGCAAAAATGTTATACACAAGCTTAACCACATAAACTGAAATTAGAATCACTCCAGCATAAACAGCCCCCAAAATATGGAATAAAGAAACAGACCACATCAACAGCACTACCAGACAAATTGCATACAGAACTTTAAATGGCCTGAGCCGCCTATGTTCATCCAAAAAGCAGTAACAGGAACATTCTTGGCATTTCACCCTGCTCACAGGTTTGAATATGTTCAGTTCAATTTCCGTCTTACAATGCGGACATATTAATTTCATAACATTCACCCGTCTAATATTATACTACCATCTGCCATTTTATGACATAATATTACACAGTACATATGTAAACTGCTTGGAAACAAATCCGCTGCCTATTCCAAAACAGGCACTCCAAGATAAAATCACTTTCTTTCTCGTGATTGTTACAAAAATCCCGGAGGAAAACCTCCGGGATTTTCGTCATATTAGATATGATATAGATGAGCGTCAATACAGGAATGTGATTTTCTCTTGTCCACAAATATAGCTAGGCGATTTTTTGCCTTTTGTACTTAACTTTTATATCCAAAATCCGGTATGGATTTCCAGCGCCTGCGTAAAGTGTGCGCTGCAAATTTCGGGCGGCGGTCACGGGTAAAGACACCTTTTTTATTGCCGTCTACGCGCATGGTTCCCTCAATAGTTGCAAAATCCGCAAAGTTCCAAATCTGTTCGCCAATAAAGCATTCATACTGGTCCACCACCTCGTGAACCGCTTCATAAAAGTCGGCCTGATATTCCTCTGTGAACATGGTCGGGGTTGCCTGATGCAGGCCCGCTACCGTATCTGCACCATACTCTGTGAACATAATGGGCTTTCCAAGTTGCTTCCAATAATCAAGCTCTATCTTCAAAGCCTGCTTTGCGGCATTCAGATCACCGCCATAGATATACCAGCCGTAATACCGATTCAGGCATATCACATCCATAAGCGGCAATGTCTTATCCTTCGTAAAATCATTCATGACCCCTACAATAGTTACAGGGCGGTTCTGTGGGTCACACTCATGCGCCAGGTCGTACAACGGCTTGTAATACGTAACAGAGCTGTCCGGAAATGTCGTGGTGTCCGACTCGTTGGCGATGGACCACATCACTATGCAGGGATGGTTCTTGTCGCGTGCAATCATATCGCGCACAACATCATGATGGTGCTCCTTGGTTCGTATCGTTGCATAGGTATCCTGTTTTTCCTTTCCTGCGGCAGCCCCGAAATTCAAATTGACTCCTACTGCAGGGGTTTCATCAATTACAACAATTCCTTCCCGATCACAGAGATACATCATTTCTTCTGAATATGGGTAATGGCTGGTACGGAAGGAATTTGCCCCCATCCATTTCATCAGGGAAATATCCTTAACGTTGAGAACCTCGTCCATGCCGCGGCCATGATAGTTTGAATCCTCGTGCTTGCCATACCCCTTAAAATAGAAGGGTTTGCCGTTAATTAAGAACTGGGTGCCCTTCACTTCTATAGTGCGGACACCGAAGGTTTCTGCGTAAAAGTCATCCCCGAAGGAGATTTCAGCCGTGTATAAATAGGCGTTAAGCGGTTCCCACAAACGGACATTTTCAATCGTGAAGGAGCCTTCCGCTCCGGAGGCGGTTGCGACGGTTTTGCCGCATTCGTCCTTGATAGTGAGGCTGACTTCTCCGCTGCCGATGGTTCGAACCACGTACGAAGCGACGGCTTTGGTGCCATCGACGCAGGGGATGATGGACACGTCGGCAATGTAATCCTTCGGCGTGGTGTATATTTTCACGGGACGGTTGATTCCTGCGTAGTTGAAAAAGTCAAAATTTGGATAATTTTGCTTTTTGGGTGTGACGCCGGGAAGCTCGGGAAGCATACCGCCAAGCATATTGCCACCATGTTCCGATCCTACAGGAAGGGTGCTATAATCTACCTTATTATTCACCGCGACGGTGAGCAGATTTTCTCCGGGGCGCACCTTATCGGTTATTTCTGTTTCGAACGGAAGGAAACCACCTTTATGCTCACAAAGCAATTCCCCGTTTAGATACACTTTCGCATATTGCGTGACCGCGCCGAAACGGAGCATAATCCGCTGCGTAAGCATGAAAGCAGGAACAGAAATATTGCGCTGATAAAATACCCAGCCGTAATG
>CABSKZ010000281.1 GCA_902478395.1 uncultured Eubacteriales bacterium
ACCATACATATTTTGTAAAACAAGGGAGCACAAACAGGTGCGAATCTCCCGGGGATTTCATGTATACTTGAGGTTCGCACCAATACCAATTTAAAACAACAGCGGCTCTGTTACATCAAACGAAGGCTTTGCACCCAAATGTTCCACTTTATTCTTATAGTGTTCTCCAAGATAATAAAACCGCAGGCTATCTGTTTCTTCATCAATTAATTTTTCAAGAATATGCTTTACCTCACGGACTTTCGCCGCATCCATCACACATTCGAACACCGAGTTCTGTACGCGCTGGCCATAGTTAACACACTGCTTTGCCACCTTGCGCAGGCGCGACCTGCCTGCGGCGGTTTGCGTATTGACGTCGTAAGTAATCAAAACCAGCATGGCTTTCTTCACCTACTTCCATAAAAATGGCGGATACGCGTCCAAATCGCCCCGGATCCTCCTCGCCAGCAGTTGTGCCTGGACGAATGGCACCAATCCCCATATGATTTTTTCTTCTAAAAACGGATGTGTCAGCGTTTCCTGCTTTTTCTTCTGCCAGAGAGACAGAAAATTTCTGCGAGCCTCATCCTTCATTACAACAGCACCGTTTTCCCGAATGAAAAAGTCGTCGGCGCAAACCTGCCTTTTATTAATTAACGTCAAAACAAACCGGTCCGCATAAATTGCCCGGAACTCTTCCATCAGATCCAGCGCCAAAGAAATCCTGCCCGGGCGGTCACGGTGCAGAAACCCCACATACGGGTCCAGCCCAACAGACAGCAATGCGGAGGAACAATCATGCGCCAGCAGCGTATAGGCGAAGGAAAGCATCGCATTGACCGGGTCAAGCGGCGGGCGCTTATTCCGCGAGCGAAATGTAAACGCATCTTTTTGCTGCAATATCATGTCGTCGAGTACGCCAAAGTAAACACTCGCCGCTTCTCCTTCCACACCCCGCAGGATGTCCAGATCCGAACATGACCCAATCCTTTTCACAGCGTCTGCCAGAAAACCGGATGCCTTTTTCAGCCGCCCGGCATCCAGTCTCGCCGAATGATCCCGCGCCGTACGCTCAATTACCCACCTTGCATTATAAATCTTTCCAATCAAAAAGCTTTTTGCATAATCAAGGCTCCGCGCCCCGCTGTCCGAAATCCGGTACTGTTCCTTTCGGAGCAATACGTTTCCGCATGGTTCCCCGACGCTCTGCGCAAGGAATCTCCCGCTCCGTGAAAGAAACGCAAGGGCGATGCCCCGTTTTGCGCAGGCACCCATCAGGGCCGGGCTTGCGCCGCCATAACCGAACGTAATGATGCCGCTGATATTATGGAACGGAACGCGGCCGAGCTGCGTCTTTTCCTGCCAGATTACCACATTCTCTCCCTCAAGTGAAAGATATGCGTTCTCTGTTGTGATATAAAGCGTATTGAGCAAAATTCTCATCACAAATCCTCAATTCTGGAATTGATATATGCTTTTGCGGAATCGTTTTTGCAGAGCTTCGGCAGGCAGATTTCAGACAACGAGCAGGCTTTGCACCGCTTGCTGATTTTTACTTTCGGCGTATATTGCCGATCAAAATAGCTGTGCATCTCCGCTGCCGCCGATTGCACCGTCTCCCGGAGCTGCTGCGTAAATTCCACCTCTGTACGCCGCCTTGGTTCTCCGTAGTAAAGATATCCCTTCTCTATCCTGCACAGCAGCATTTCCTCTAGGCACATCGCCTGGCAGCACAGCTGGATTTCATCTGCCTGGTGCTCCTTTGGCGCACCTTTTTTGTACTCAACCGGAATGGGCTGATAGGTACCTTCCCAGCCAAACAGACTGACGCCGCCGCTATCCTTGTGAAATTCCACGACGTCACATGCGCCGTTCAGGCCGAGTTCTTTGGAAAATACCGGCATTCCGCGCGTAATGATGCAGTCGCCCCGTTTTTCAATATTTTCCCCATCGTGCGCATTCTCGTGAAAGATGTGTCCCTCCACAGTCCGCAGATTCTCGGCCCATTGGTTCTCAATATGTATCAGCGCCCACTGGCGGCGGCAAAACACGAAATGCTGCAGGCCAGACAGCCACAAAAAATCTTCTTCCCTATACTCCATCATAGATTTCCGGTTCCAGCCCCTCGAGGCATTCCAGTGTCACGGCATAATCCTCATAGGCGCTCGGGATTTCTATCTCCTCCTTCGGAATGACACGCAGCGTATGATGCACCTTTGCCGAGGAATACTGGCCCGCCTTGCAGTTATGTTTCCACCAGTACACCTGCTTGACCTCCATGCTGCCGTCCGGGCGCGCGGAGGAGCAGTCGTTTTCGAACAGGGAAATCAGCGCCTGCTTTATTTTCTCGCTGTCCTCTTCCGTAAATCCCGTTTTTTCTGCCAGCTGTACATTGATACTGCCGTAGAATACATAAACACCAAAATCGACCCGGTGTTTCATTCCCATGGTATCCGAGCCTTTTTTATCTCCTGTCACACTGTTGACACTTTTGGTTATCTGCATACTCGTCGAATTAACCGGCGCGGCACTGACCGCGGTCTGCACCGAAACAGGCCCCCGCACGCCTACCGAAAGCTTATCTCCCGAAAACGCGAACACCTGTCCGAAAGCGCGGACGTCTATCCATTCCCGGCAGGCGATTTCCGCATATTTATCCGCATTCTTGTCCTTAGCCGCCTCTTTCAGTTCCCCACAGCGTTCCGCACGTTCTTTCAGACTCTTGCAGCCATCGTCTTTCCGTTCATCCGACTGAACGAAAACACGTTCACCCAAATCTTGCAGTCGGTTACGGATTTTCCGTTTCAGGCAAACGTCTGAAACCTCCCCAAAGCCATCATAATCGATTCTGGGACGGTTTCCATCCAATGGATCCCCATTCGGATTTGCTTTTGTCACCGTAAAAATCACTGCATAATCAATTTTGTTTTGTAAAACGCCCATTTTCTCATCCTCCTCATAATTGATTCATATTTCGGCAAATTTTTTTCTTTTTATAATCCCATTAGGTACAAGGCAGACTCCACCGCCAGTTTATTGAAACAGGCCACTATCCCCACCAGCAGGCGTGGACTGCCTCAAACTCATATCTTAATCATTTTCTTCTTCGTCTATTTCCGGTGCCGAACCCTGCCGCTTTCTTGCCGCCTGAATCCGCATGTTGAACTCCGTCATCTGGCATGCATAGCCGAGCAAATACCGCTCGTCCAGCGGTTGATTGTTATAAAAGTCCTCCATCTCGAGTTCCGACAATACCTCATACATATCCGCCACCATCTTGTCGTATTTTCCCAACAAACGCGCCTTGTACGGTTTTAACTGGCGGTTGATAATCATCCACGTTTTTGCCGGATGCGCAACAAACGCCATCTCCAGTTTTTGTGCATTGGTTTCATGCGGCTTTGCCTCTGCAACGACCATCGCCAGCCGTTCAATATTGTCGGCATACGCCAGCAGGCGGCCAAACAGATAGCTTCGCTCCTTACAGTTGTAATCCACAGCCATGTCCCACTCCTCCTTATATTTATCTTCTCTGTATTTTTTCACCAGCGCGCAGGCGATGCTCAGTGTCTTTCTCCATTCCCACGGCTCCATAGCCGGGGGATTCGAAGCCCGCTGTACTGCGCTTATCATCAGGTCCTGCGGCACTGCTCTTTTTTCTACGATGCAGGGCAAAAGCCGTTCAACTGCCTTCCGTTTCAGTTTTTCGTCGACACGCGGTCCATATGCGGCAAATACGATATCTGCCGGAGACGGAGCCCCAGTATACCGCACATGGCGGTACTGCAGTTTCCCTTTTTCATCCGTGCCGGCAACAACGGTTTTATAGGAATGGTTCCAGATACAGGTGCTGTGCCAGTTACGGATATTATCCAAAAATTCTGAGCCTTTCAACTCCCGGTAATACGTAATGGATAGCCGGCCGGGCGTCGCAGCCTCTAGCGCCATCACCACAACATCTTCCTGCTCCAGTCCTTTCGGCGCTCCGTAACCCTGTGCCGCGTTTTTCAATCTTTTTGCCAATTCCTCTTTCGTGCTGTATAGGCTGTCCTCGGTTATCAGTTCATTGCCAAACAGGTCTACGCCATCACCTGCCACAGAAGGGTAATTCCCTCCGGCAACACCCCACGCCAGAACGACCTGTTCTCCGTTTTTCCAGCCCTGTGTATCTATCAGCCACCGGAGCGCGTGGTGCGCTTTCTGTGAAACCTCATATCCAACCGATACCGCCTCTGACGCATGATGGAACCTACCCCGGTAAGTATAGCCGCTGTCTCTTATACACATCTCCGAGCCCACGAGACCGTACTAGATCTCG
>CABSKZ010000282.1 GCA_902478395.1 uncultured Eubacteriales bacterium
GAGCCGCAAAAAGCCGCCGCTCTTGCGCGGGTGCGCGACAAATACAATATGTACCAAATGCCGCTTCGCAAAATCCTCCAGTTGTTCCACAAACAGGCTTTGCCGCTGAAACCGGTCGCGGTCGAGCAGACTAATGTCCAGCGCCATCAAATTGTCTAAAATCACCAAATCCGCCCGCTGCTGCTCCGCGCACTGCTTCATGTGCGCCAGCACCCGCCCGCACTCGTTGCCCTGGCTGTTGTTGTAAATGTAAACCCGCTCGTCCAGCCATTTAGAAATTTTCTCCCGCGCCGCACCCGCCACGCGATAATACCCTTCAAACTGGGTTCCCGCCACGTTCCGCCGTCCGGCCGCCTGCAGCATCAGCCATTCCAGCGTGTTCCGCTCAGTCAGCTCGCCCGAAAACAGCGCCGCGCGGTAGCCCTGCTCTGCCGCCTCCAATGCAAGCTGGGAGATGAGGCTCGACTTGCCGCACCCCCGCAGCCCGCTCAGGCAGGTCACGAAGCCTTTTTTCAGTCCGCGCAGCCGTTTGTCCACCCCGCCGATTCCCGTCCGAATGAATTCGTCGGGCGGCAGCTTCATCTGCAAAAGCTGTGTCGCCGTGTAAAACGCGGGGCCCGCGCGGTTCTCAGCGGCGAGAGGCGGCCGTTCCCGATTCGGCTTGCGGTACGGCTCCACATACTGCCGTCCATATGCCTCCGGCTCGAATTTCAGCCGCAGCTCGCGCCAGTGCTTATCCGCACACGAATTATGAAAGCAGTGGAAGCAGATTTTCCCGTCCCCTGTGCGGATAATAGCCGCGTCCTTCCCCTTGTGCCCGCTGTCGAACGGGCATTCCTCCAAAATCCATTTCGTGCCGCCGTTCCAGGCTGTTTTCTGCGATACCCGAAGCCCGTGCGCCGCAATCCAGCCCTCCAAATCGAACGGCGCGGCATTTCCTTCCGCCTTGTCCGCAGGCCCAGCCTCCTCCGGCAGGACAGCGCAAAGCGATTCCAGCAGTGCCCTGTCGTTCCGCCGGATTTCCTCCGGTGCGCGGATAATCCGGCTCATCCGGTGCGGGCGTTCCGGCGTGTCCGCCCCCTTGCGGGCCATTGTGCCATAGAGCTTGCACACCCGCGCCGGGTTTCCGGTTTTCAGGTCGATGCCCGTCGCGCTGTCGGAAAACAACATGCCGAGCGCCCGCAGGCACCCGCTCACCAGCCGGGCGTTGTCCGGCGTATTTTTCAGCCTCACCGCATAAAGCAGGTGGATGCCGTTCCCGCTTTCCGCCGCAACCGGTTCTTCCCAGCCGCGTTCTTTTAAATAGCTGTAAACCCGGTTTGCCATGCGCTTCGCCGCCAGAATCTCCTCCGCGCTCGACGAGGTCCCCGCGGCGCGCTCTGGGTCAATGTCCACCATCAGCCATTCAAAGCCTTCAATGTCGCCGTCCGATGTCGTCGGCGCGGCATATTCGGTAAACCCGTCCCGCTGGCTTCTGCAATAGCATTCCCGCCGGACGTGGTTCAGCGTGAAATAAACGTTCGCATGTTTCCGCCCCCGCAGGGCGGAAAGCGCCGCCTCCAGCTGATTTGCGTCCGTAAAGTATCCGCTGGCGTTCCACCGCCCGTCGATGATGCGCACCTCAAACAGCGCGCCGCCCGGCTTCAGCAGCTCCACAGCCCGCCGCGTCTCCGCCTTGTCAAATTCCATCCGCATCTCCCTCCTGCCTTTCGCCGCGCGCATTCCAAACCGCCGGCTTTTTCGCCTCTTTCCACTACGCTATGCCTTCATCCCGCCAACATTTGCCGCTTCGATGACCCACACATTAGCATCACAGGCTTTTCACCTTTTTCATTACCCCACACCTTCATTTCGCCAGCTTTGTTTCTTCCATAACCACACACCAGCATCGCAGGCTTTTCACCCTTTTTCATTACCTCACGCCCACAGTTAGCGGCTTTTCCCTGTTCAAATTCCCCGCACCCCAACAGCACCGCAGTTGTTTATCTCTTTTAATACGGAACATTCCACAACCCCCCGCTCCCTTTTCATTCCCGCTCGAACGCGCTCCCGCGCTCTTTTTCACCTTCCATCACTGTCAGAGGCAACGCCCCGCGTCACTCGCCTTTCTCCACTTACCGTCCTGAACCACACTTCCGCGATACCTGTTCCTTTCAATGCTATTCGAAACCATGCCCCGCGGCGCTCTTCTCTTCAATTACTGCACACAGCCCTCGCTCCCTCCTCGTCCCAGCTCGAACGCATGCTCCCGCACTCTATTCACCACTTCCACCACTGCCAAAACCCATACTACCACAATTTTTTCTCTCTAAATACGAAACGCTCCGCAGACTTCTTTCTAACCACTATCCAAGTCCGCATCCGGCGGCGCACGTTCTCCGCGCCCCACCCCAGCAGCTCCAGTTCCTCACACGCCGTCCGCTGCATGACCTTATACCGCGCGGGCCGCGCTTCCCACAGCCGCCTTCCGGCCACCCAATCCCACGGCGCGCACATTTTTCGGGTCATCCCAGCGTCTCGCCGGAACCCCCGCGGTGCGGCTTTCGCATGCACGGGTCGAACACCAGCATCTTACACAAGACCTTCTATTGCCAGTCCTCTTCCGCCCCTGCTTCCTCATCCTCCAGATAATCCCGATACCGGCCATTGAAAAACGTGCTGCCATAGAGAACGAACCGCTCCTGCGTGCCGTTTGCCTCCACTTCCTCGCAGTAACGCCGCACGCAGGCCGCGGCGCGCGCAAATCCCAGTGCGAACAACGCCTGCTTCGATTCCGCCCGCACCTCGCTTTTCCCGCGTTTTTTAGGGTAACGCTTCCAAAGTTCCTCGAAAAACGCGTCCGCCTCTTCCTGCTTTTCTGTTTGTATTTGATATTGTTGTTTCTCTTGTGGAGCGCATCTGTTCCCGTCCAAACCAGCATTTTTGTTCCCCGTCCCGCAGCGTTTCCGCTCCTGCTGCTCCAGCCGGTCCGCTCCCTCCCATTCGTCGTAATTTTTATTGAACGCAAGGATGTGCGCCCCGCTCGCCGCATCCCTGCCTGCAACACGGAGCATCCTCTTTTTCACCAGCGCCCGCAGTTCCCGCGAAACCTGCTTGGGGTGCGCGTCTACCGCCCGCGCCAGAAAGCCCTCGGAGAGCCGGTGCTGTCTGCGGCCAAACCCGTAGGTATAGCGCCACACGGCCAGAACGAGACGCAGCTGCGTGCCGCCCAGCCGTTGGCGCATCACGGCCTCTAAAATCTCGTTTGCGATGGGTGTATATCCGTTTTCCTTCTGCGGAGAAGCCAAATCTTCCCCTCCTTCCAACAACCAACAAGTTTGAAAATATAATACCACCCTTTTTAGTTGTTGTCAAGGCAAAATAAAATTTTTGGTTGTATCTATTGATTTTTACTACTTTTTGTGGTATTCTATAAGTGAAATGATAACCCAGCTTAAAATTTCCACTTCTTCGTCGGCGCACACCCTATTTGTTCAGTTTGCCAACGCAAATTATCGCTTACGGGTGGCCCCTCCTCTTGCTTTGCAGGAACCCTGCCGCCAGGCGGATTCTGGTTCTCGGACACACGGACATCCTCCCGCCCCGCGCGGTTAAAACGGTATGTTGAAATCGCTTGCACAACATCTTCCGTTGTTCAATAAGCCGTTTGCGGCGACATGCAGCGTTTCGGCCGCCGCCGAAAAAGCAAGACGGCGGGCATATATCCCCCTCTTCGCGAGGTTGAAACGCCATTTCGGAAACTTTTTGCGCTTACCGCACAAAAAGTTCTTAATGAAATCTTGTTTAAATTGGAGCAAAGCGTGATAAACTCGCTTAATCACGCTGCGACGATTGCAACCGTCGCGGGGGGCTTGCCCTCAGGGTCTCCGTGAGGGGATTATCCCCCTACTGAAAGTCTGATATGGAACCCGCCGCCTTAGAGGCGTGGGGATATCTGCGGCTAGGTTATAAAAAACGCCCAGACATTTGTCATGGGCGCGTAAAAGGAGCGAATTTATATGATTGGAACCCGCATGAAAACTCTCCGCATGGACAGCGGCCTTTCCCAGGCAGCGCTCGGCGCAAAGCTGGGCGTAACCCAGCAAACCATCGGAAAATGGGAGAATGAACACGCCGAACCCGGCTGCGCCGCCATTTCGGTGCTGTGCCGCCTGTTTGGCGTCACGTCGGACTACCTGCTCGGCCTGTCGGATAACCGCCAGCCGAAAAACGCAGCCACTGGGAAACAGCTCGGCCTGTCGGACGGGGCAATCGAAAGCCTGGAAAGCTTGAAATACCTGGAAAGCA
>CABSKZ010000283.1 GCA_902478395.1 uncultured Eubacteriales bacterium
ACTCTCTTCCCTTCCGTCTGTATTCATGGCAAATACAAGATATTTTCCAGCAAATTTCTAATATCATCCGCCACAACATATGTCAATCGTTATGAATCACGTTTCCCTAATATGATTTCGAGCAAAAAAAATCCACCGTTTCCGGTGGATAGCAACCTTCAAATTTTAATTACTGCAACATTGAGTTCATTCAATTTATTTTGCCACTTTTCATCCAAATCAGCTTCTGTAATGAAAAAATCAATGCTCTCAAGCGGAGCGAGCTTCACGAATCCAATGCGGCCGATTTTTGTTTTATCACAAAGATAATACCGTTTTTTGCAGTTTTCAATCATCCGCTGTTTGATGGCGCATTCCTGCTCATTGCTCTCTAAGATTCCAGCTTCCTTGGAAAGCCCCTTGCTGCTGAAAAAAATCTTACTCGCAAAGTAGTTATTGCGCACATTGCTTTCCGCCAAGCTACCGACAAACGACTGGTTGTCACTGATGCGTCCGCCGACGGAGATCACCTGGATTCCCTCCTGACTTGCAAGCTCGTTGACAATGCGGATAGAATTTGTAATAACCGTGACATCCTTCATTTTTTTCAGCTCTTTTGACATAAAGAACGTCGTGGTCGATGAATCCAGAAAGATGGTATCCCCCGGGTTGACATGCTTCACCGCCTCTTTTGCCAACAGTTCTTTTGCTTCTGTATTGGTTGTTTTCCGTACTTCCAGAGACAGATCGTATGAACTGTTGTCAACCGGCACTGCGCCGCCGTGCGTTCGGACCAACATGCCCTGCGCTTCGAGCTTCTCCAAATCGCGCCGGACTGTTTCCTCCGTCACGCCAAGCTCACTGCTCAGCTTGCTCACCCAAACGGCTCCGTTTACGCCCAACAGTTCCAATATTCTTTTTTGCCGTTCCAGCGCAAACATTCCATCACCTCGTATTTATTATCCGCCCCGACGAGAACGTCATGAAGCATCAATTGACATATCTATTTTTTAATAATTTGTACCAGCGCGCCATTTTTCAGGCCAGCGGAGTTCGCGTCATCTGTGTCGATATGCATTTCAATATTAAAATCATCCCGCACACGCACCTGTACGTCGTAAAATTTGGTAGGCTTAATGCCATCCACCAAAACATCTACATAGTCATTGTCTTTCAAACCGTTTTTCTGGGCATATTCCGGTGTCAAATGAATGTGGCGGTTTGCAATGATAACGCCTTCTTTCAGGTAAACACTGCCCTTCGGCCCTACAATAACGATTCGTTCAGAACCTTTCACATCACCAGACGGCCGGACAGGCGGACTAACCTTCAAAACAAAGGTATCCGTCCGGGAGATTTCCACCTGCGTATTTTTTCTGACAGGCCCCAAAATGCGGACATTTTCAATTGATTTCAGTGAAGGACCGACCAGAGTTACAACTTCGTTCGAGGCAAATTCGCGCCCCATCAATGTTTTTTTCTTGGTCAGTTCATACCCTTTTCCAAATAGTGTATCCAAGTCCTCCCGCGAGAGGTGGACATGCCGCTGTGAAACCCCGATTTTAATGTGGTCATCACTATTTATTTTGTATTCCGCAATCGCTTTTGCAATCGCGTCATCTATTGTCTTTTTATCATACATAAAATGCACCCTACTTTCAGGCTGATTAATAACAAAATTTCAATGGCGATTCAACGAGGTGGAAAACACGCCTCACTGCCTTAGCTTTTAAATAGGCGCCGGCTCCCTAGATGAGACTCCGCAAAACCGAGCAAAAGGCAAAGTCTGTGCAGAAAAACCTTGGTGCAGCAGGCAAAACAAAACCCGGCTTGAGAGCATCCTTGGCCTCGTTATTAAGCTTTACACATTTTGTTCCATATCAAAAAACTTCAGAACCTCATCATGCGGGTTTGGAATCACTTCGCAGCCATAAACATGGCCAAGCGCGCCAGCGGCAGCTTTGCCCGCTTCCACTGCCGAGTTGACGGAAGAAACCGTACCGGCGACGATGATGGTAACCAGTCTGCCGCCAAGCCTTTTTTCCGTGTGTACCAAACGGACCTCTGAAGTTTTCAGCATTGCGTCAAGGCCTTCGATTGAAGCGACC
The DNA here is from genome assembly GCA_902478395.1 of uncultured Eubacteriales bacterium. Classification (GTDB taxonomy): domain Bacteria; phylum Bacillota; class Clostridia; order UBA1381; family UBA9506; genus CABSKZ01. The sequence continues at coordinate 2,088 of CABSKZ010000283.1, forward strand.
AGGCCCTGCACTTCCAAAATTCCCAAAGAGTTCATTACAAGCTCCATTCTGCCGCTGATGGTTGCGGCAACAGTCATATGCTTTTGATTCCTCCCGCCACCCATCTGTGGCAGTCATACGGCACTCTATCCGTATGCGTTTCCAAATTTGTTGGAATATTTTCGCGGTTACCAATTCCTGTGAAACTGGTTTTCAAAGAAAAGGAGAACCCCTCTGCCGTTGATTCTTGACGTACCGGCCAACAAAAGCAGTATCCGCGAAACAGGTCAAAACAGACTGCTGACCTGCTTCGCGCCTTTTCTCATTCATACCTTATTTCAAGGAAGGGAGGATTTTCTCAACATCCGTATGAGGACGCGGAATAACGTGAACCGCAATCACTTCTCCAAGGCTGGACGCCGCTGCAGAACCCGCTTCCGTAGCCGCTTTTACCGCGCCGACATCGCCGCGGATCATAACGGATACCAGACCGGACCCGATTTTCTCCGTACCAACCAATACAACATTTGCCGCTTTTACCATTGCGTCCGCCGCTTCAATCGCCGCGACGAGGCCTCTCGTTTCCACCATACCCAATGCTTCCATTTTCGACACTCCTTCTATTCTTCCAGAAATGATTTTGGCAATTTTTTATTGAATTTGTCTTTGTTGATATCCATCTTATATGCCATCTTATCGACATCCACGCCGGGATTTGCAATCACGTGTGAGACGATATACCGGCCCTTCTCCTGCGCATATGCTACGCCAGCTTCAACCGCTGCATTGACCGCGTCGACCGTACCTTCCAGCTTCACAACCATTACCAGAGGAGCCGGAACATCCGGGTTTATCGGTCGATTCCGATCAAACGCAATAACTTTAACGTTCGCGGCTTTTGCCGCGACATCTGCAACACAGACAGCCGTTGTAAAGCTGTATACCTCTATCATACCTAATGCTCTCATGGGGCACTCCTTTTATAACAAGATTTCATCGAGTGAATTTTGCCAGCAGCAAAATTCGTCATGAAAAGCGTTTTCATCTCATAGGGTGGGGCATCTACCCTCCATATAAGCAATATTTGCTTTGGTTACACAATGTGCAGACCGTCTACCATGACGCATCTTCTCTGTCTCGTGAAGGAACGGGCAGAGGTAAGCCCTTCCCCTGTCGGCCCTGCGATGGTGAAGGTCGTGTGGCCTTCGCCGCCGGCGCCGATTCCCGCATAGGACGGAGCGTTTTTCACAAATATCGTTGTTTCAACTGCCCGCGCAAAATCGGTAAGATGGTCGATATTCTTAGAGTGAATGTGCGCACTGTGGCGGTTGCCATGCTCCGCACGGACTGCCATATCGATTGCTTCCTCTATGTCTTTAACCCGGACAACCGGGAGAATCGGCATCATCAATTCATGCTGTACAAACGGATGGTTTTCCGCGGTTTCACAGATAATGAGACGAACGTCGTTTCCGGCATCAATCCCAATTTCTTTCAGGAACTTTGCCGCATCCTTTCCGACCCATTTTTTATTTAATGAATATTTACCGTCTTTTTCATTTAATGCGACCTTTAACAGCTTGTCAATCTGGTCACCGGAAATCAGGTAGGCACCGTTCTGCTGCATGTGGTAAATCAGTTCGGACGCGATGTTATCAAACGCGAAGCATTCTTTTTCAGCGATGCAGGGCAGATTATTGTCAAAACTTGCGCCATTGACAATGTCGATCGCCGCCTTTTCAATATCCGCAGTGTCATCAACGATGACAGGCGGATTACCCGCACCTGCGCCGATAGCCTTTTTCCCAGAGGAAAGTAACGCCTTTACGACGCCAGGACCACCAGTCGCAACCAACATTCTTACGAGCGGAGAAGCCATCATTTCATCTGAGCTTTCCCGGGTCGGGTTCTTAACAGAAACAACCAGATTTTCCGGCCCGCCCGCTTCCAAAATTGCGCGGTTTACAATATCGACAGCATAGTTTGCCGTCAGCTTTGCGTTTGGATGCGGATTGAATACCACGCCGTTTCCGCCGGCAATCATGCCAATAGAGTTACAAATGACGGTTTCACTCGGATTCGTAGAAGGCGTGATGCTGCCGATGATACCGAACGGTGCCATCTCAATCAGTGTCAGACCATCGTCTCCGGTCAACGCCGTTGGGTGAAGGTCCTCTGTTCCCGGCGTTTTATTTGCAACGAGCTGGTGCTTGATA
>CABSKZ010000284.1 GCA_902478395.1 uncultured Eubacteriales bacterium
TTTAAACAGTTAGTTTTGAGTCTCGGTATAGATTCTTTGATAAAACGGGAAAGAGTTTTTTCGCAAGAACGGACGCCGCTGCAATTTTTAAAATATCACCGATTAAAAATGGGACGACACACATAGTCAGAGCAGGTATTAAGGCACTTTTGGTAAGGAACATATACCAGGCGGTTCCAAACAAATAGCATCCGGCAATTCCAGCCGCCATGGAGATGACGTAAAAGAAATAACCACGGTTGCTTCGCTGGAGTAGAATGCCTGTCAGCCACGCAGCCGCGATATATCCTATAATATAGCCGCCGGTCGGCCCGAGAAGTACGCCGATTCCACCTTTCAGATTCGCGAATACAGGGAGACCGACACTTCCCACAGCAAGGTACACAATTTGGCTGATTGCCCCCCATTTTGGGCCGAGTATGCCGCCTGCAAGTATCACTGCCAGTAGGGCTAAATTGATTGGGACGGGAGTAAAAGGAAGCGGAAACGATATTTGGGAACAGACTGCTGTCAGTGCAGCAAATATAGCACAATAAATTAAGTTTCTGATGTTCGTTTTAGTCATGGATTATGTTCTCCTTTTGTTAGTAATGGATATGTTCCTTATCTGCACAACTATGGCAGGCAATACCGTGCTTTGGTTATCCAAAAAGATTTTTCAAGAAAGCGGTATGCCTCTGCCCTTTTAAAAACGTGACTGATAAGGGAGTCAATCCCATTCGTGTTTTTATTCATTATAACAGGTGCATGCAACATTGTCAACTATTAAATTAAGTTTGGTATACAATGTTTTGGTTGACCCCTTATAGTTTTTACAGTATAATAAAGCAAAAAGATGTAGCGGAGGATAGAATATGCCGTTAAGATTGGTCTATGGTGCAGCAGGGACGGGCAAAAGTACATATTGTATGGATGAAATATTCCGTCAGGCGCAAAAGAAAAAGACGGCTTATTTAATAGTGCCGGAACAATATTCCCATATCGCTGAAACGGAATTAATCGACAGGGTGGGTTTTTTATCGGAAGATATTCAGGCGACATCCTTCCAACGGTTGTCCTATCAGATTTTGGTGGAGACCGGAAATTTGAGGCCGGTAATTGACAGCGCCGGTAAAAGCATGATGATTGCCAGGGCCTTGCATAAGCTGGGCGGTGAATTGACTGTCTTCCACGGGGCGGCAGAGAAGCCGGGGTTTACGAAGGTTCTGTCGGATATTATTACAGAATTTAAAAAAGCACAGACAACACCTGAACAGCTTTTGCAATGTACCACGGAGCTTGACGACAATCCTTTATTCCGGCAAAAGTTGACCGAACTGGGTAAGATTTATGAAGCTTATGATGCTTCTCTTATGAACAAGTTTGACGATGCGGACGATAATTTGACAAAGCTGGCACACATTATTCCAAGTGTTCCGGCTGTGAATAAAGCAACATTTTATATTGATGGATTTTTTCGATTCACTGCGGCGGAACTGGAATGCATCAAAGCATTTTTGCAAACTGGAGCTGATGTAATTGTAACGCTGTGCACACCAGTGCTTTCGTGGGAAAACTCCGGAATTTTTGCACCGGTTACCCAGAATGCTGCGGCTTTGTACAACCTTGCGCAGGAGGCCGGTGTGCAGGTTGAAACGCCTGTATGTCTCAAACGGCGGTTCCGGTTTGAACGGTCTGTTGAACTGGCACATTTGGAAGAACAATATGAGGCCTATCCGAGTACCGCATATAATGCGCCCACGCATGACATTGCCCTGTTTTCCGCGAGGGACGTTTACCGGGAGGTTGTATGCGCCGCAGTTCAAATTAAAAAAACGGTCCGGGAGATGGGAATCGCTTACCGGGATATTGCGATAATTGCCGGAGATTTGGAACTGTATCAGACCATTATAAAAACAGTGTTTCCGCTATATGGAATTCCTGTTTTTATTGACACAAAACGTGACCTGCTGGGACAGCCTGTCATGCTGATGTTCTTTTCTCTTTTGCGTATTCTAACCGATGGGTTCCGTACGCCGGATGTCATATCGTATTTAAAATCCGGTTACAGCGGGCTAAGCGAGGAGGATGCGGACAGGCTGGAAAACTTTGTGCTTCAGGCGAATATTCGTAAACAGGACTGGTTTTCTGAAGAACGCTTTACGCAGCGCGCGAATACAGTGTTCCAGGAAGCGGAGGATCTGTCAGCGTCAGAAGAAACAGGGCGGTTGCTTGTGTCCAGAAGTACATTTTTGTCTCCGATTCTTCATCTTAGGGAACGTTTTGCATCAAGCAAAGTGATTCGGGACAGAGCGGAAGCAATATTCATGTTCTTAGAGGAAATTGGTTTGATGGATCAGATTCAAAAGCAGATTGACCGGTTTCTTGAGAAACAGGAATTTCAGCTTGCGGATGAATTTGCGGCGGTATATAATCTTCTGATTGCAACGTTGGATCAGCTGGTTATGTGCATGGGAGATGAATCGGTCGGCCTGAAACGTCTGTGTTCTATTTTGGAAGCAGGGTTTGGGGGTTATGACATCGGCGTTATCCCGCCGGCAAATGACCAGGTGTTTCTTGGAGATGTCTCACGCTCGCTTGTAAAAAACGTGCGCGCATTGTTCATCATGGGGGCGAATGATACGGCCTTCCCGCCGTCTGCCGGGACAGAGGGAATCCTGACGGATACAGAACGCATTTATTTGGCGCAAAAGGGGTTGCCGCTTGCACCGGACACAAAAAAGCTTGCGTTTGATAATCAATTTTTGGTTTATAGCGCGGTAAATAACAGTTCCGAAAAACTCTTTGTCAGCTACCCAGTGTCAGATATGGAGGGGAAAGGACTCCGCCCGTCGCAGCTGGTATCACGAATGAAAAAGCTTTTTCCGGCGCTGCGGTGCGAAAGTGACGTTTTGGAAGAAACACCTGGCGCGGAACATGTGGTCGCATCGGCTGAATCTGCCTGCCATTTTGTGCTTACCCATTTACGCGAAGCAGAACGGGAGAATATAGTAAGCGCATTGTATTCTCAACTGAATGCAATGGAACCGTATAAAGCGAGGCTGGAAAAAGCAAGACAATTCAGCAGTTTCAGCCACCGGGCGCAGCGGCTTTCTGCAAGTTGCGTCAGGAGCCTGTATGGAACGCAGCTTAAGGGAAGCATTTCCCAGTTCGAACGGTATGCCTCCTGCCCGTTTTCTTACTTTATCCAATATGGGCTGCGTGCGAAGAAACGCAAAATTTTAGATTTGTCCGCGCCGGACATAGGCTGGCTTCTCCATACCATGATTGATTCGTTTTCAAAATACGTCATTTCCCATAACGACAGTTTTCGTGATATTGATGAAGCGTACTGCGAGCGGGTTGTAGACGGTTTGATAGCCCAAATGGCAGACCGGATGTTTATTAAAAATCTCTATTCCGAAAAAAAACTGCGGCTTTTGCTCAAACGGCTGAAGCAGCTTTTGCTCCGTTCTGTCTGGGCTATCTGCCAGCATGTGCGCGCGGGGAATTTTGAGCCGTGCGCGTTTGAGGTTTCCTTCGATAAAAATGGGGACATGCCACCCGTTAAAATTGAGTTGCCAACGGGAGAAAGTATTACGCTTGTAGGACGGATTGACCGGATTGATGCGATGACAAAAGGAGCCAATCTGTTTGTCAGAATTGTTGACTACAAGTCGGGAATGAAAAATTTCCGCTTGAGCGATATTTATAACCGCCTATCCCTGCAGCTGGCAGTGTACATCACCGCAGTCTGGGAAAATGGAGAGGCATTATTTCACAAAGAAGCCAATCCGGCCGGAATGTTTTACTTCCGCCTAAATGACCCTGTTATTTCTGCAGCCGGTGCCTCCAAAGACCAGGAGGTGAGGGAAGAGCTTTTGAAGAAGTATAAAATGAGCGGGCTTGTGTTGGATGACAGGGATATTATAGAAGCAATGGACAGAGGAGCAGACGGATTTTCTAAAGTCATTCCCATCCGGATTAATAAAGCGGGGGAAGTGGTACATAGCTCTTCCTCTAGTGCTACCTTGGAGCAGTTTGCCAGGCTGAAACGGTTTGTGAAAAAGGCAGCGGGCGAAATCGGAAGAGAAATTTTATCTGGAAGAACCGATATTTACCCTACACATGACGGAAAAACGTCTCCATGTACCTATTGCCCCTACCACAGCATTTGTTCCTTTGATGAAAAGGCAGACGGTTACCACAAACTGAAAAATCCGCCTGACGAAGAAATTTGGTCAATGTTAGCGCTGTCTCTTATACACATCTCCGAGCCCACGAGACCGTACTAGATCTCGT
>CABSKZ010000285.1 GCA_902478395.1 uncultured Eubacteriales bacterium
GAAAGAAATTTGGGCTCAAAGCGGAATAGTGTTCGTTGGCCTTTGGGAGGCTTTTGCCTCCCAATACCTTTTTACCGATTTTGAGAAGCTTTTGGAGGTGCGGTTATGTTACTGGCGGTTCAAATCCTACACATTATTATAACGATTGTGCTGATTGTGGTCGTATTGCTGCAGTCCAGCAAACAGCAGGGCTTGTCCGGCGCAATTGCCGGCGGTTCAGAAACGTTTTTTGGTAAGAACAAGGGAAGAACCATTGACGCTATTTTGGAAAAATGGACTTCCGCAATCGCGATTGGCTTTCTGGTAACGTCTATCGCGTTATTCTTCTTAAACAAATAAATCTTGATGAATCGAAAACCATTCTGCTTTGCTTGCAGAATGGTTTTTTTATAACTTCAAAAAAAGACATCTGCCGCTTTTGTCCATGAAGGGCGCGAAATTTTACAAATACATAGCGGGTTTATATTTTTATGCCACACGTCTAAAACATTATATTGAAATTGCTTTGCAATTTCAGCTGTCGTTGCAATCGGAAAGAGCGTATGGGGGAAAAGTGGCATCTTTTTATGAGCCATACATGCTTTAAAGATGAATTTACCCTTGTGGTTAAAAACTGCTTTTTAGTTTTGCAAGAATCATACACATAATCATAGTTGTAAAAAGGTAATTTTCCGGAAAAGGATTGCATATCTAGTCTGATTTGCGTGGGTTGTACGATGCACGGCCCCAGAGAGCGGAAAGAAAAATTCTGTCGCAGACATATTTGCAATGATATAGTATAAACAGATGAAGAGAATGGTTTTTATGGAACTGGAAATGCTAATTACAAAAGAGAAAACAATGTAAGAAAAGCAATAAAGGAGAATTTATGACGAGAAAAGAAAAACTTGTGGCCTTTTTGGAAGAGGCCGCACAGGCTCCGCTACTTTCGGAGGAGCTTGCTGTTCTGCTGGGCGTTACGCCCGGTGACAGGCCGGAAATGGAACGGCTTTTGGATGAACTGGTTGCTGAAGGACTGGTGATAAGAACGCGCCGCAAACGGTACGGGGCGGCCGTGAATATGGGCTGCGTAAAGGGCCGGTTTATCGGCAATGAACGGGGCTTCGGCTTTGTGGAAACAGAGGGCGGGGAGCGAGATGTGTTTATCCCTGTTGGGAATACAGGCGGAGCAGTTCACAACGACACGGTTTTAGCAAAAATCGTTGTGAAAGAGACCGAAGACCGCCGATGCGAGGGCGAGGTAGTTCGTGTGCTGAAGCGCGGTGCTGAGGCAATTGCGGGTGTTTTTGAGAAAAACGGCAGCTTTGGCTTTGTCGTGCCGGATGAAAAGAAAATCCCCGTGGACATTTTTATTCCTGCAGACCAGATAAACGGTGCGCAGAACGATGACCGCGTTGTCGTAAAGATTACCCGGTGGGAATCGAATAAACGAAATCCGGAAGGAATGGTTGCCGAGGTACTCGGAAGCAAGCACGATGTCGGAACGGATATTCTGTCTATAATCCGGGGGCATGGCCTCAGAGAGGTGTTTCCCAAAAAGGTGGAGGATGCGGCGCGAAGCATCCCGCCTGAGGTGGAAGAGAGTGAACTGAACGCGCGCCTGGACCTGCGGCGGTGGAACACAATTACGATTGATGGTGACGACGCGAAGGATTTGGATGATGCGGTCAGTGTGACAAAACTGAAAAACGGCAACTATAAGCTGGGTGTCCATATCGCAGATGTGGGGCATTATGTCCGGCGCGGAAGTGCACTTGACAAAGAGGCGTTTGCACGGGGAACGAGCGTCTATCTGGTGGACCGCGTAATTCCAATGCTGCCAAAGGAGCTTTCCAACGGCATTTGCAGCCTGAATCCGCAGGTGGACCGACTGGCGCTTTCTGTGGTGATGGAAATCGACCACAGCGGAGTTGTGGTAAAGCATAAAATCGCGGAAAGTGTTATCCGGTCGAAGGCGCGGATGACCTATCACGACGTGACGGCGATATTGGAAGGTGACAGCGGACTCGCCAGAAAATATGCAAAGCTTGTCCGGCCGCTCCGACTGATGGATGAGCTGAAAGACATCCTGCACAAAAAACGCGCCGGGAGGGGCAGCATCGATTTTGATTTTCCGGAAACCAAAATTCTGCTGAATGAAAAGGGTAAGCCGGTAGACGTAAAAAAATATGAAACAGGCGTATCCAACCAAATCATTGAAGAATTTATGCTGGTTTGCAACGAGACGGTGGCAGAGCATATGTTCCGCAAGAATATGCCCTTTGTCTATAGGGTGCATGAGGTGCCCTCGGAGGATAAAATTCGCGAATTTGTGGCATTCATCAATCCATTTGGTTATTCCATCAAGCATACGCAGAATAAGGTTCATCCAAAAGAATTCCAAAAGCTGCTGGGACAAATTAGGGGCAAGAAGGAAGAACGAATCATCAGCACGGTCATGCTGCGTTCCTTGATGAAAGCGCGGTACAGCGAGGAAAATCTCGGACATTTTGGACTTGCAGCGAAGTACTACTGCCATTTTACCTCACCGATCCGGCGCTATCCGGACCTGACGATACACAGAATCATAAAAGACAGCTTAAACGGCAGGAAGATAGATTATGATGAATTGAAGCATTTTGTGCATCGGGCGGCGGAGCAGTCCAGCGACCGGGAAATTGCGGCGATGGAGGCGGAACGGGATACAGATGATTTAAAAATGGCGGAATATATGGCAGAGCGGATTGGAGAACGCTATGAAGGTATTATTTCTTCCGTCACGTCGTTTGGGATGTTTGTGGAACTGGAAAATACCATTGAAGGGCTGGTCCGCATGGCAGACCTGGACGATGATTACTATATCTTTGACGAAAAAAACCATTGCCTAATTGGGGAGCATAAAAAGCATGTATACCACATTGGAGATACAGTTATGGTTCAGGTTGCCAGGGCGGACACCGCCAGCAGACAGATTGACTTTATCCTATACGCGGAAGGCGGAGAAAAGAAAGCGCCGACGCATGTGAGTGTGAAAAAAAGAAGCGGCAAAGGCAGGAGAGAGGCAGAACAGCACCTGTTAAAAAAGCCTCCGAAGAAAACGCCGAACTATCAAAAAAGAAAACGGAAAAAGCGGGCAAAATAATGCTTACAACGTTTGACAGAAGCCGGGCATACGGGGAGGTATGTCCGGCTTTTCCGTTGTATATTTCCGTTTTGCTAGGTTCATGCGCAGCCGCGCACTTGTGGAACTGGGAGAAGTCCATGTTATCCAAGCCTGCTGTAAGCGCCGTATTGCAAAGCGGTCTCGTATAGCGCAACGATATTTTCAACTGGTGTATTTCCCTGAATATTATGTGTCGGAGCTATGGCATACCCGTTGCATGGCATCATAATGTCGAGCGTTTCCTTTACATTGTTGACCATATCCTCACAAGTGCCGTAAGCGAGACAGCCGGCGGTGGAAATACAACCGTGGAAGCTCAGACGGCCTCCAAACCGTTCCACCAGCTGGGAGGGCTTCATCGTTTCAACTTCCGGCTGTAGAGTGTCCACTGCGTCGAACCCGAGCTTAATAAATTCATCATAGGCCCAGCTGCTATAGCCACAGGTATGTATCATAATTTTCTTTCCATATGCCTTTGCCAAATCGCAGTATTCTTTATGGAAAGGCCGGATGTGCTTCTGATAGAGATCCATGCTGATAATCGGTGCGATTTGCGTACCGAGATCCTCGCCAATCCAGATGAAATCGACATAATCCCTGCATTTGTCCAGCGTGCGTTCAATGATGCCAATCCGCTTTTCGTGCCGGCGCTTGCGCAGCAGTGCCCCTGCTTCGTCATCCGTAATCAGATCTATAAAAACCTGCTCCATTCCGCGGAACATTCCGGTTCCGTTAATAATATCGCCATAGGCGGGATTGCCTACGCTGATGGCATAGTCCTTCTTAGCCTTGCAGTATTCGAGAACCGTTTCATAATCAAAATCGTCCAGGTTTGGCAGGGGATAAGCGGCAACTTCCTCTACGCTGGCTGTTTCAAGCGGAAAGTCACAATAATCATAGCTTCCGCCAAAGGCATTGTCCATAAACTTTTTCCGGACACCCCACATTGGGTCGACAATACGGTCCGGGATTTCCGGATGTAGACGCGGACCAGTATATTTCGGGATGATGTTTCGGTAATCGATTTGCAGCGCTTCCAACAGGGCTTCATATGTTGTGACGCCGAAGTGCCGCATCATTTTTTCGTTGGTGACGTCTTCTCCCATATAATCGAGTGGCACACGGTCGGCACG
>CABSKZ010000286.1 GCA_902478395.1 uncultured Eubacteriales bacterium
CCCCACCGCACTGGCATACCATGACAGAACTTTTATATATCCAGGAAGGCGTTTATGCCCAGCAAATCGGCAGCCTGCTGTTTGACGCAAAGCCCGGCGACATTCTCCTGATTGGGGAAGAACAAGTACATGCGACTATCTCTAAATCGCGCCGCAGAGGGGCGATTACAGTCCTCCAGTTTTATACGGATAAATCAGCCGTTCCAGCGCTTTTTTCCGGCAGGGTTGCGCCTGAGGATGCTGTATGGTGTGAATTGCACAATTTGGTGTCTGCTTTGAAAAAAGAATATGATGCTGGTGTTTCCGCGGCGTCCTATTGCCGTATGAAAGCGTGTTTATACCAAATTCAGGCTATTTTTCTGGATCAGCCTCCCGGTTCTCTTTACCCGGCTGAACTTCGGCCAGACAAGGAATTTATCATAACCGCTTCCGATTACATTGCCAAAAACTACGGTTCCCCTCTTTCCCTGCAGGGGGCCGCAGATCATTTTCATCTGAGCGTTCCCCACTTTGCCCGCCTTTTTAAGCGCCATTTCGGAAGCCCATTTATGCGTTATTTAAATTTGTATCGTCTGCAGGTATCAAACAGGATACTGGAGGAGACCAAATCGGTTTCCGAACCCGCTTATTTATGTGGATTCCCCAATCCGGCGGCGTTTATCCGGCAATATAAGCAATACAATCACATCACCCCAAAACAGTACCTGCGGCTCTCTGGACACCAGCTCGAGAAATGAAAGGCGGTTGGTATGAAAAGTATTTTATGAAAAATATATTTGACATTTTCTCCTCTGTATAATATAATAATTAATACAAAAGAATATAAAAAGACGTTGATAGAGACAGTAGGTTTCAAAGGAAAGCCAGAGCGAACCGGAGATGGTGTGAGTCCGGTGCGAGTAGATTGATTCTGAATATCCCTCTGGAGTCGCACGGCTGAAAGGGAACGAGTAAGCTTTGCCGGAGTTTCACCGTAATCTGAAACGCATATGCTGGTATGTAGTAATGGGTGGTATAGCGAAGGTCAGCCTTCGTCCCGTTTCTCGGGACGGAGGTTTTTTTGTCATCAGAGAAATGATGCCGGTGATTTCTGGTTTTCAGGTAAATTCATCAAACGCTTTAGTGCGTTGAACTGTCCTTTACCGTAGGAAATTTGTTGCAGGGCGCAGCAGGATATTTTGAATATGGAGGTTTATCAGGATGTATGACAAGGTTTCAACGAATCTGAACTTTGTGGAACGGGAAAAAAAGGTAGAAAAGTTTTGGGAAGAAAACAAAATTTTTGAAAAAAGTATCGACAGCCGGAAAGAAGGGGAAACATACACCTTTTACGACGGCCCTCCGACAGCAAACGGCAAGCCGCACATCGGCCATGTTCTGACACGGGTTATCAAGGATATGATTCCGCGTTATAAAACGATGAAGGGCTGCCAGGTTCCGCGGAAAGCCGGCTGGGATACGCACGGACTCCCGGTGGAGCTGGAGGTGGAAAAGCTGCTCGGGCTGGACGGGAAAGAACAGATAGAAGAATATGGCTTAGAGCCGTTTATTGAGAAGTGTAAGGAAAGCGTCTGGAAGTACAAGGGCATGTGGGAGGATTTCTCCGCCACCGTCGGTTTCTGGGCGGATATGGAACATCCATACGTCACCTATCACAATGATTTTATCGAGTCGGAATGGTGGGCGCTGAAACAGATATGGGAAAAAGGCCTTCTTTATAAAGGGTTTAAAATCGTGCCGTATTGCCCGCGCTGTGGGACGCCGCTTTCCAGCCATGAGGTGGCGCAGGGCTATAAAGACGTAAAAGAACGCTCCGCCATCGCCAAGTTCAAGGTGAAGGACGAGGACGCCTATATTCTCGCATGGACCACAACGCCATGGACGCTGCCGTCTAACGTTGCGCTCTGTGTGAATCCGGACGAGACCTATGTCAAAGTCGATTGCGCCGGAACCATTTATTATCTTGCACAAGCATTGGCTGACACAGTTTTGGGAGAAACCTATACCGTGCTGGAAACCTATACGGGAAAGGATTTGGAATATAAAGAATATATCCCGTTGTTTGATTTTGTACACCCGGACAAAAAGTGTTGGTACGTCACCTGTGACAGCTATGTTACGCTGACGGACGGAACCGGCGTTGTGCATATCGCTCCGGCTTTTGGTGAGGACGACGCAAACGTCGGCAGAAAGTACGATTTGCCGTTTGTCCAGCTTGTCGACGCGAAGGGCGAGATGACGAAGGAAACGCTCTGGCCCGGCATGTTCTGCAAGGATGCGGATATCGAGGTTTTAAAAAATCTGGAAGAACGAGGGCTATTGTTTTCTGCTCCGAATTTCGAGCACAGCTATCCGCACTGCTGGCGCTGCGATACGCCGCTCATATATTACGCAAGAGATTCCTGGTTTATCAAGATGACGGCCGTCAAGAACGACTTAATCCGCAACAACAATACGATCAACTGGATACCGGAAAGTATCGGCAGGGGCCGTTTCGGCGACTGGCTGGAAAATGTGCAGGACTGGGGCATCAGCCGGAACCGGTATTGGGGGACGCCGCTCAACATCTGGCAGTGTGAATGCGGACACCAGCACGCAATCGGCAGTATTGCGGAACTGAAGTCCATGTCTCCCAACTGCCCGGATGACATCGAGCTGCACCGCCCCTACATTGATGCAGTCACCATCACTTGCCCGGTGTGCGGCAAGCAGATGCAGCGTGTTCCGGAGGTGATTGACTGCTGGTTCGATTCTGGTTCCATGCCGTTTGCACAGCACCACTACCCGTTTGAAAACAAGGAACTGTTTGAACAGCAGTTTCCAGCGGACTTTATTTCCGAAGCGGTCGACCAGACACGTGGATGGTTCTACTCCCTGCTGGCCATCTCCACTCTGATTTTCAACAAGGCTCCGTACAAAAATGTTATTGTATTGGGCCATGTACAAGATGAAAACGGACAAAAGATGTCCAAATCGAAAGGAAACGCGGTCGACCCGTTCGAAGCACTGGAAACGTATGGGGCGGACGCGATCCGCTGGTATTTCTACGTGAATTCCGCGCCGTGGCTGCCGAACCGCTTTCACGGGAAAGCTGTGCAGGAGGGGCAGCGGAAATTCATGAGTACCTTATGGAACACCTACGCGTTTTTCGTACTCTATGCCAATATTGACGAATTCGACGCTACGAAATACACGCTTGAATACGGCAAGCTGTCTGTCATGGATAAGTGGCTGCTTTCGAAGCTCAACACCCTGATTCAAACCGTGGATGAAAATCTGGAAAACTACCGGATTCCCGAAGCGGCGAGAGCTTTGCAGGATTTTGTCGATGGCATGAGCAACTGGTATGTGCGCCGGTGCCGCGAACGGTTCTGGGCAAAGGATATGACGCAGGATAAAATCAACGCGTATATGACGCTGTATACCGCGCTTGTTACCGTTGCGAAAACATCTGCGCCGATGATTCCATTCATGGCTGAGGATATCTACCGCAACCTCGTTTGCAACCTGGACCAAAACGCGCCGGAAAGTGTGCACCTGTGCGATTTCCCTGCAGCAGACACAGCTTGTATCGATCGGGAACTCGAAGATAATATGGAACTGGTCCTCGAAATTGTAACGCTCGGACGCGCGGCGCGTAACGGCGCGAACATGAAAAACCGTCAGCCGCTTGGAAAAATGTACGTGAAAGCGGCGCGTGAGCTCAGCGATTATTATGTACAAATTATAGAGGAGGAACTGAATGTCAAGGCTGTCAGCTTCGTGCAGGATGAAGCGCAGCTGATGTCCTACAGCTTTAAGCCACAGCTGAAGACCCTCGGACCAAGATACGGCAAGCAATTGAACGAAATTCGGACTAAGCTCGCAGAGCTGGACGGCAGCGCCGCAAAAAAAGAGCTGGACGAAAACGGCGTTTTGAAACTTCCTCTGGCTGATGGCGTCATTGAGTTGACCGCTGAAGATTTACTGATTGAAACCGCGCAGGCGGAGGGGTTGTTCTCCATGCAGGACAACGGCATCACTGTGGCGCTTGATACCACGCTGACTCCGGAATTGGTAGAGGAAGGCTTTGTTCGGGAAATCATCAGCAAGATTCAGACGATGCGTAAGGAAGCGGATTTTAATGTGATGGACCATATCGTTGTTTATCAAAACGGCAGCGAAAAAATTGCAAAAATCATACAGAAAAATGCCGAATCCATTCAGGAGGATGTTCTGGCCGTTGCCTTTAAGACAGGTGAACTGGCAGGGTATGTCAAAGAG
>CABSKZ010000287.1 GCA_902478395.1 uncultured Eubacteriales bacterium
ATTCACGGCAGAAAGTATGCGATTCACAAAAGCTATGAAGAGGCAAAGGCTGCGCTTGCGTTCAGGGAATTTTTTGGAAAAGGAATGCTCGCGTTCTATTCAGACATAGCCAGAATAAAAAATGACGACTGTTTCTTTAATGCTGACTATAAAGATAAATTTGTGAATTTTATTCTTGTTGCCGATTATGATAGTGCCGAACATATTGTCAGCGCGCTTTTAGCAAAAAATGAAACAGAGCTGCAGCAGCGGTGCGCCCTGTTTCGCTTGCTGGATGAAAGTATGGAGCAGCTTTCCTGTCAAAAAAACATGATGTCAGCGGAATTCCGCAGACTTATCGATGATAAGGGCAATGCGGCGCAGATGGCCCGCGATATGATTGTGCGGCTATGCGATCTGCTGCAGGATCACACCAATTCCGAAAAGCAGATTATCGATAAAATATATAAGTATATTGAAGACAATTACCGTGATGGAAATTTAAACATCATGATGATGGAAAACGCTTTTCATATCAATGGCAAAATACTTTCTAAAAAATTTAAAGAAGCTACTGGAGAGCGCCTTACGGACTATATCAACAAGTATAGGGTAGACAAGTCGAAAGAAATTCTGCGCAACCGGGACGTAAATATTGATGTCGCCGCACAAGAGGTAGGCTTTGTAAGCATAAGAACATTTATGAGAGTATTCAAGCAATATGAAGGCATCACACCCGGACAATACAGAACAGCATATAAAAGTGACGGGGATAAAAGTGATGATGAAACGTAAATAAAAAACTATTTAAAACCACAGAAAAATTCCTTGACAAAACTAAAACGTTTTAGTATAATCGACGTGTACTAAAACGTTTTAGGAAGTGGGGAACATTTTCAATTCTTATAAAAATCTATTTTGCAGGAGGTAATTATCATGCCAAGAATTGGTGGACCAGGCTCGTTTGTTTTTGGGGAAGAGGAAAGAAAAGAGGTCATGGATGTTCTAAACGGAAGGTTTTTGTTCCGTTACGGCGATGAAAACACAGAAGGCTATGTTCACAAGGTTGTCGATTTTGAAAATGAATTAAAGAGCAAGATGGGCATAAACTATGCGATTGCAACAACCAGCGGAACCTGCTCGCTTTTAGCGGCGCTTGCAGCTCTGGGAATCGGCGCGGGCGACGAAGTGATTGTCCCTGGTTATACCTTTATCGCCTCCATATCGACGATTATGCTGTCGGGTGCGATTCCGGTATTGGCAGAAATCGACGAATCGCTTACGCTTGACCCAACAAAGCTGGAGGCGTTAATCACGCCCAGAACGAAGGCGATTCTGCCTGTACATATGCTGGGTAACCCTTGTAAAATGGACGTCATCATGGAAATCGCCAAAAAACACAAGCTCTTTGTTTTGGAGGATTGCTGCCAGGCGGTGGGGGCGAGTTACAAGGGACAGAGAGTCGGCACGTTCGGAGATATCGCAGCAATTTCGCTGAATCTGTTTAAGACCATTTCAACCGGCGACGGCGGTGCTGTTATGACCAATGATGAGGAACTTTATGAAAGAGCTTTTGGCTACCACGATCAGGGTCATAAACCGAACCGCTCCGGTGTTGAAATAGGAAACCGCAGTTTTGTGGGAATGAATATGCGCATGAATGAGCTTACTGGAGCCGTAGCTTTGGCGCAGACACGCAAGCTTGATGAGATTTTAAATACGCTGCGCACAAAGAAGGCAATGCTGAAAGATATGCTTACCAGCCTTCCGCATATTTCGTTCAGAACCATTAACGACGAAGGGGAATGCGCTACCTTGCTGACCATTCTGTTTGACACAAAAGAGCTTGCAGAACGGTTTTGTACCATGACAGGCGGCAAGCCGATTGCCTATTCCGGCTGGCACGTGTACAATAACATGGAGCAGGTTTTGAACAAAACAACTGCCGCAAAAACAATGAATGTGAATGACAGGGTATATACAAAGCATATGCTTCCGCAGACGGACGCTATCTTAGACAGAGCGGTAAACATCAGTGTTGGCGTCGTTGATAAAGGGCTGGGGTCTGGTTATGGAATTAACATTATGTCGTCAGAGAAGGAAATTAAGGATATTGGCAACAAATTGAGAGACATGATTTTAAGCCTGTAGGAGGGTTTTTTATATGAAAAAGTTGAAAACCGCCATTGTTGGCCTTGGTTATATCGGCGAAAGCCATATAGAAGCGGTCAATCGAATCGGCTTGTGTGAGTTATACGGCGTATTCGACGCGAACAAAAACTGCGCGGAGGAAAAAGCCGAATATTACGGAATCCCCAAATGTTATGGCAGCATTGACGAGCTGTTGGCGGACCCCGAGGTTGATGTGGTACATAACTGCACTCCGAACCGTCTGCATCATGAGATAAACTGCAAAATTTTAGAAGCGGGCAAGCACCTCTTCACGGAAAAGCCGCTTTGTCTGACAATACAGGAAGCGGAAGAACTGATTCAAATTAAAAAAGCCCATCCTGAGGTTGCCGCAGGCGTTAATTTTAACTACCGCCTCAATCCTATGGTAATGGAAATGAAAAGCAGAATTCAAAACGGAGAAATCGGCGATGTTCGAATTATGGTCGGCTCCTATTTGCAGGATTGGCTGCTGTATGACACAGATTACAGCTGGCGTCTCGAGCCGGAGGTTTCCGGCAACTCGTGCGCGATTGCAGACATCGGTTCGCATTGGATGGATGCCGTCCAGTTTGTTACAGGACATAAAATTGTAAAGGTTATGGCTGATCTGGAAACCATGATTCCGGTGAGAAAAAAACCGAAACAGGCGAATCTGACTTTTACAAGTTCTGTGCCAACTGAATATGAATCCGTTGCGGTTCAAAATGAAGATTACGGCGCGGTTATGTTTAAAACGGATAAAGGCGCAACGGGCATATACTGCGTATCCGAGTTGTGTGCGGGGCACGGCTGTTACTTCAATTTTGAAATTGATGGTTCAAAAGCTTCGTTCAAATGGAACCAGGAAACGAACGACAGACTGTGGATGGGGAATAGAGACGGGGATAATCGCTATATCATTAGAAACCCCAATACCATGTCAGATGAAGCAAAGGCATATACGGGCCTTGCCATGGGGCATCCGGAGGGCTGGAACGATGCATTTAAGGGGAACATATGGAGTTTTTATCAATATGTTGCTGATGGGATGAACGGTGAACCGCCTTTCGCAACGTTAGAGGAAGCAGCCAGGCTTGTACATCTCACAGCGTGTATCGTGAAAAGCAGCAAGGAGCAGCGGTGGATAGAGGTATAAGCTATATCAATTCAAATTAAAAATAGGAGGCAAAAAATGAGCAGATTTAAGTATTCCGTAGGGCCGTGGAACGTGCATGAGGGCGCAGATGCCTATGGACCGGCAACAAGAAATACGATTCCGTTAGAAGAAAAGATTAAAATGTTTAAAGAAATTGGTTTTGATGCGATTCAGTTCCATGATGACGATGCTGTTCCGAATATCAACAATTATAATGAAGAAGAGATTAAAGAAGAGGCCAGAAAGGTCAAAAAATTATTGGATAAATATGGCCTTGCGGCAGAATTTGTTGCACCGCGTCTTTGGATGGATCCACACACGGTGGACGGCGGCTTTACCTCTAACAGCCGGGAGGACATGGAATATGCAATGTGGCGTGCGTACCGCTCCATTGATATTGCAAATATTTTAGAATGCGATAAAATTGTACTGTGGCTGGCTCGTGAAGGGACGCTCTGCTATGAGAGCAAAAGTCCTGTCGAAGCGACAAATAAGCTGATTGATGCCATCAATGCTATGCTTGATTATGATAAAAATATTAAAATTATGATTGAGACAAAGCCAAATGAGCCGGTTGACAGAAGTGTCTGCCCGACAATGGGGCACTGTATGGCAATTTCCGCAGCAACAAAAGACCCGAAGCGTGTCGGCGGACTATTAGAGTCGGCACATGCGATGCTGGCTGGTCTCGACCCTGCAAGCGAAATTGGGTTTGCGCTTGCACTGGATAAGCTCTGGGGTGTTCATTTGAACGACCAGAACGGCATGAAGTTTGATCAGGACAAGAGCTTTGGCGTAGAAAACCTGAGAATGGCTTTTAATCAGATGAAGGTGCTGATGGAAAGCGATTTTGGTAAAAACGGCGAATATATCGGCTTGGACGTGAAAGCAATGCGCACGCAGAAGCAGGA
>CABSKZ010000288.1 GCA_902478395.1 uncultured Eubacteriales bacterium
GCCTGGGCGTTATAATGCTTGGTGTCCTTCGTCAATGAAATAAATTGCATGCCGGCCTCCCTTTCAAAATCGCTCCGCCCAGCTACAGGCGGATAGCCAGAATTTTCTTTCGCAGCCGAAAAAGCGGCAGGAATGGGTCTGCCCTGCCGCTCTCCAGTGTATTCTTTTTGCTTTGGGGGCTGCCCCGCCCTGTCAATGTCCGCGATGTTTTTCCTTCCGTTTTTTCTGCCGCAACGCGAACTTTCGTTCCTGTTTCTCTTCCCTTCGCCTGCGGGACGCGGCAACGCGTTCTTTCCTACCCTGCTCCTGCTGGAGCTTAACGGCCTGCTGCGCCTTCGTTCCGACGCCGGCCTGTTCCACCATCCGGCGTGCCTCGCGCTGCCGGCGCTTCGGATTCAGCGTTTCCCTTCCGGCTTTTCCAGCCTCCGTCTGCGGGCTGAACCGCAGCCGAGGCCAGTTCTGCAAAAAATACTGATACACCTCGCCGTCCTTCGGCTCCGCGCCAAACACGACCTGTGCAGCTTCGTAGCGTCCGCCTTCTGTCCGCTCATAAACCGCGGCCCAGAACGGCCCGTCGAAATACACAGTCAAACTGGTTACAATCTTGTCCATTAGCAACCCCTCCTTATGATAAAACGGCAAAGAAGGGACAACCAAGGAGGCAGGTTACTGACGGCATAAGCCGCGTCCGGACTACCAACCGGAGCTGTGTTTTTATCTTTGCGCAGATTGCGGCATGCACTGCCGCACCTTCGGCCCAGATGGGCCGGCTAATTGGGTTTCTTTCATGTAAAATAGATTCGCAGAGTGCGAAGCGTTTCAAAATGCCGTATCGCGCCCGTTTTGCGGACCGGCAAGCAATGCTTCCATACTCTCAAAACAGCTTCTTCTAATTTGGGATGCGCAGCGCCTCTTTAATGTTATGAAATCACATTTACAATATGAAATACTGCAATGCCACAAATTGATGCTTACCGAATGATGACGCAATGGCCCGCAAAGCTGCATATGCAAACGGAACGCAAAACTCAAATTTTGCTCGAAACCCTTACAAATATTTTACCATAAACAGCATGGCCCGTCAACGCCAGATGTTCGTATCGGGCGCATACTTCTGGGCTGCATTCCGCACAGAGCAGAGTTAGAAACAAAATCTTCAAATGTTCCGTCCTATTTGCAAACAGCCGCTAATCCCCGGTTCCCGCCACACAGCACGGCCTCACTGCCGCGTTTCATGCAGCCGGACAAGACGCGCGGTGTGTGGCTCCAACTCTAACGTAAGGACGTTGCCGAACCTGCCCAAATCCGTTTTCTTCCACAAGTCGCGAACCATAAAGGACTTTTTCAACGGCAGAACTGCCCGCTCGGAAGTATCCCCAAAATTGAAAAATCCGACCGCGGCCCCGCCGTCCGCAAGCGGTTTCCAATAGAGCTTGATGTGCTTTTCCGAACCCGCCTCTCCGGACCGCTCCTCAAAAATACAGCGCGCTCCCGCACCCAGTTCGTCCTGGTTCACCGCTATGACCTCTTCGTTGCACAACAGCGCTAAATCGAACGGTGTCAGCTTAGACAAATCACAGCTGATTTGCAGCGGCGACGGAAACATCGCGCGGAAGGAATAGGCCAAAACCTGTTCCTCCTCCGTCAGCGCACAAGGGCCTCCGAACTGCCAGCCCGTTTCCAGCATATCCAAATCAAAAAAATGACCAGGGCAGCACCAAGGAGACCATTTATCCGCCCCGGCAAACAGGAGCATGAGACGTTCCCAGTTATCCTGCGAATCCGGATTATCCCGCCAGGAGCTACACCGCCTGCTCCAATATGCCGCTTGCTCATAGCCTGCACGCACCGTAACCGCATATGCAAAATCCCGCCCGCTTTCCAGCAGGCATTGTTTCATTTTCTCCGCGTTCTCCTCGTCGCACTCTGCCCAATCGTACTTTAGGTAATCAAAGCCCCATTCAGCCCATTGCCGCACGTTGTTCTGCTCGCAGTGCTCCTGCCCGATTCCGCCCATGAGGGGATTTGGAAACCGCTCATCCCGTGCGCCGCGCGTACAGCCGGGAAGCCCCGGCGCACTTTCAGCAAGCCCCCATGCGTTTCGCATTGGCGTGGAATAAATCCCGCACTTTAAACCGAGTTCATGTACGAAGCCGCAAAGCTCCTGCATTGCGGGAAAAGCCGCGTTCGGCTGAATAGCGTCGAACTGGCCTCCGTAAGCGCCCTGCCACGCAGAATCGATATTGACGTACTGGTAGCCGTAATCTGCCAGTCCGGTTTCACGCAGCAGGCGGGCGGTTTCCATAATCTTTTCCTGTGTGATCTCCCAGCGGAAGGCGTTCCAGCTCGTCCAGCCCATGAGCGGCGTTCTGCAAATGCCATCCTCCGCAATACGGATTCGCAGAGGCTTTTTGCATCTGCCATGCCGGTTTTCTGCAGTGAGCGTTACCAGAAATTCCCCTTCCTGCTCCGCCTGTCCGCTCATGATTCCGGTTGTTTCGTCCAGTACCAGGCCCGTTGGTAAACCCGGCTCCGCACAAATCCGCATAGGGCGCTCGCCGGTTGCCGGAATTCTGTAAAGAAATGGCTTGTGCGGTGACGCGCCATACACTGCCGGTGTATGCAGTGCGGGCTCTCCCGCATCATGCGGCTGCGGCGCCGCAATATTTGCTTTTATCATAAAAATCATCCTCCCTGTGCCGTCAAGGCTTGGCCGTTAAGCCTTCCGGCAAAATTTATCTGTCCGCTTTGCAGAAACTTTTCCGGTAGGAAAAGAGTTTGCCGCGTTGACAAAAGTTTATCAGAAAACTGCTGCAAACGCCATTGACAAAAGATAGCTATTTATGGCAAAATGATACTATAAAAAAGGAGGCCTGTTTATGGGAGGTTATATCAGTGTCCTGCCGGACGAAATAAATTCTTTCCGTGTGCGCTCTATCGGCTCTGAATACGACGGTGCCGCCGCGAAGTGGGGACCGGGTGCGCGCAGCTATTTCATTTTACATTATGTAACGAAGGGGAGCGGATATTTTAATGACGAACCCGTCTCAAGCGAACAGGGATTTTTGATATGCCCAAATATTGTCCACGAATACCACGCAGAGCCAAAAGACCCATGGCAATATCTTTGGATTATTTTTGAAGGGACGGAATCGCTGTCATTTCTCGGACAGATGGGGCTTTCCGCAAAGCCGCAGGTGTTCGATTATTCCTTCCGCACAGAGCTTCTCCGCCACGCCCGCCTTCTGTTTGCCGGGCAGGCCGCCAGCATTTCCGCTGATTATGCACGCGGCTGTTTTTATCTGCTGCTCTCCCTCCATAAGAACGCGGCCAGCCCGAAGGAAACACCTCCCGCCGGAGAACGGCACGTAAGCGCAGCCATCGAGTTTATGAATATGAATCTGCATACGAAAATCACCATTTCAGACGTTGCCGCCCACCTGTTCATTGACCGGCAATATCTTTACAATTTATTCCGGCAGCATACAGGCATATCACCAAAAAACTATCTTTCCGCCCTGCGGATAGAACGCGCACGCGCCTTGCTTGCAAACAGCGATTTGACCGTCTCAGAAATCGGAACGTCTGTTGGCTACCCAGACTGCCTTCAATTCTCCAGATTCTTCACAACGCACTGCAACCTCTCTCCGCTCGCGTTCCGGAAAGCAACACGCAAAGAAAAGGCAATGGAGCAAAAGTAAGCCCGCAGCACGGATGATTTCCGAAAACTCATGTGGTTTGGCGTTCACCAGCCATTCCGCAAATTGCTTGATGGCTGTACTTTTAATTGATTTCCGCCAAAAGACAACCCTCCAATAACGTGGCGGCAGTAAGCTTTTTTCAATTTTTTAAATTTGAGAAAATAGCCCGCAAAATCTATTTTTCTGCTTAACAACTTATAATTTTGTTTTTAATATCCCCGTCTGGCACAATGGAAAGGGGACTGGTTTTCGGAAAAATCAGTCCCCTTTTCTCTTAATTATTCTCTTTTTCTGTCCTTTCGAACGGTGTGCTATTCTGTCACATGCCAGGAAAAACGCTGTTTTTAGCAGAAGGGCTGCAACGCTTCTTTTCCATTCCCTTTCTGCGTTATTTCAGGTTACCGAAAGTCCGATAACTACCGGTCAAACCAGTGCTGGAGGCAAGCTGCTTTATAAATTAAAATATGCTTTGGCATTTTCAAAGCAT
>CABSKZ010000289.1 GCA_902478395.1 uncultured Eubacteriales bacterium
ATCGACACGGAGTTCAAAGACTTCGACTGTCGGTTTCGTATATTCTTTCACTTGCATTCCCTCCCGTAATTTATTTATATATCTTTCCGTTAATATATTACGCAGTCGTTGTCTTATTCTCCAGCCGTTACAGTTTGAATCGCATTTCCAAAAACGACACCCTCTGCACCGATAGCATAAGGAATCACATAGTATGTAGAAGCTGTCAGGAACCCGTTACCACCGTCAGTCAGGCTGATTGCATATTGTCCCTTCGTATTAGCACCCCAGGCAGCAAATTTTCTGACGACTCCAGTCTTGCCTTTCAATGCGCTAATATCTTTACTGTCAATTACGGCCTGAAGTTCAGTTTCATCGGTAGAAACCAAAATTCCATATTCCGATGCAACACCGCCGCCAACTGTTCCGAATACTGTCAACGTATTCAATGTGGTGTCAGCGTTTGGTGTAAATACATTCGTTTCGCTATCCGCTTCCAATGTTGGGGCCCCTGCCGCAGTCGCTTCAAAAACAAAATTAATTGCTACCTTCCCGGTTTGCGTCAGTTCATAAACTGCCAAACCGTCACTATTTTCATTAAGCACTATTGGTTGACTATCAACCGTTGCTTCTTTAAAAACATAACCCGCTTTTGGAGCAATGAAAAATTCAACTGCACCGTAAGCTGTCTCGCCAGAAGCAATATTCGCTTCGACATAACCTACATTTTCATCATAAGTAAAGGATACCTCGCCATTCGGTAAAATAACCGTATCGTCTTTTTTAGCTTCCACCGGTGTATAACCAGAAGACGCTGTTTTTGTCGAACCAAATCTAACAAGTGCATTACCTTTCGCATTTTCTACGTCTGTTTTAAACGTAAATGTCGCTGTGCCTTTGGCTGTCTGCTGGTCAATATAGATGATTTTTCCACCGTTATTGATATCACCCTCAGAAACCAAAAACGCAACCTCTTCACCATCTACATTATCAATTCCGCTGACCGTCGACGTTACCTTTGCCAGCCCCGTTCCCAACTCATATTCTGTCGTTGTCGTGAACTCACCCGCAAATGCTGTTGCCGAAGCTGCGCATATTGTAGTCGCGGCAACCAGCGCTGCCAAAACCTTGAAACCCTGTTTACCCTTTCTCATAATCACACCCACTTTTCATAATTTTTATCGTATCTTATTTCCCACGTACACAAATACGATTATTATTTACCTATATTGTACCCGATGTTTTCTTTTATGTCAACAGTTTTTACGAAAAAATCGCCCAATTTTAAAGATTTTATATAATAAACAAACAAAACGGTTTTTCTTTGTTACTTTTTCACAAACGCTGCTTGTAGAACATCGCGTAATCCCCTGCGCTATGCGGTTCTACCGTCCGAAACACCACCGGTAAGCCCACGCCGGATTTTAACTTTGGGAGGAGGTGTTTTCGTTTCCTCCTCCCTTTATATATAATATTATAAACAATACAATAATAACTGAAAAGCGGTACTATTGGTTCGGCTTCCTTATGCCTATGCGTTCCCTTTCGCCGTAATTTCCCCCTGTGCACTGATGACTGCGGCGGGTTCTCCCACGGCCGCTATTTTCCCCGTCTGTTCTGCTTGCGGCTCATCAAAAATCATATTCAAAATGTCGTTCATATGATCACACGGAATGACGCGAATGTCCATATCGCGAAATAAATCCTGGTCGTTATCGCGCGGAATGAACACCGTCCTTACCCCAGCTGAAGCGGCAGCATTTACCTTGGAAACAACGCCGCCAACCGGTTTGACCTTGCCGCGGATGGAGATTTCCCCCGTCATGGCGACATCTCCGGGAACCGGCCGTCCGGTAATTGCTGAATACACTGCCGTCACAATAGCCACACCTGCCGACGGCCCGTCCACGGGGGCGCCGCCCGGAAAGTTGACATGCAGGTTGTATTTCGATGTGTCGATGCCATAGAATCGGTTGAGCACTGTCATCATATTCTCCACTGATGCCCGCGCCGTGCTGTTACGCACCAGCTTCTGGCCTCGGCCCTCCAGTTCCTCGCGCTCTACGATGCCGGTGACGGTCAGTTCTCCGCGCCCTACCTCGCACGGAGACGCGTCTACCTCGATTTCCATAACCATTCCCTGGTTCGCGCCGCTGACAGCCAGACCGTTTACCAGGCCGACAGCGGACTGTTCGGAAACTTTTTTATCGCTTCGCGGAGAATAATGAGAAAACTCGATTACCCATTCCGTATCCTTCTGGGTAATGGCCCGGCGGTCCTCCAGCCGGGCAACGCTTCCTGCAATCTGCACAATATTGACGGCGTCGCGCCCATTCTGCGCATAACGGGAAACCATGTCCAGCGCGTGCTGGTCAATAGCGAAGCCGCCTTTCGCCGCTGCGCCGAGCGCAATGGTCTGCACCTCTTCCCCCGTCAGGGAACGGAAGAAAATTTCCACGCATCGGGAACGGATTGCCGGAGGGATGTCCTCCGGATTTCTGGTCGTCGCGCCTACTAGACGAAAATCCGCCGGGAGACCTTTTTGGAAAATTTCGTGGACATGGGGTGGGATGTCCTTACTGCCCGACGTGTAGTAAGCCGATTCCAGGAACACCTTGCGGTCCTCAAGGACCTTCAGCAATTTATTCATCTGGACAGGGTGCAGTTCCCCAATTTCATCGATAAACAAAATTCCGCCGTGTGCCTTGGTGACTGCGCCAGGCTTTGGCTGCGGTACGCCGGCCGGACCATATGCGCCGGCCCCCTGGTAAATCGGGTCGTGAACCGAGCCGATGAGCGGGTCGGCGATGCCGCGTTCGTCAAAACGCATCGTCGTTGCGTCCATCTCCACAAACTTCGCGCCAGGCTGGAACGGACTGCACTGCGTTGCGATTGCTTCTTTTAATATGACGCGGGCGGCAGCGGTCTTACCAACGCCCGGGGGGCCATAGATCAAAATATGCTGTGGATTTGGGCCGCACAGCGCCGCCTTAAGCGCACGGATTCCGTCTTCCTGGCCAATGATATCGGACAGTTCGCTCGGCCTTGTCTTTTCCGCAAGCGGCTCCGTCAGCCTGATTTGTTTCAGCCTGTGCAATTTTTCCAGTTCGTGCGCCGAGTCCTTCTCCAGGCCGGACCTGCTGGTCTGCTGGGATTTTAGCATATTGAAAAAATACAGCCCCATTACGGTAGTAAAAAACAGCTGTACCAGAATCAACACTGTGTTAAACAATTATTTCGCCTCCCTAACTGCTCCTTGACGGAGCTTTCACTAAATTTATTATTGACAGGAAAAATGGATTTATCCTGCATCCTGGTGAATAAATAAAAATTCGACAACATTCACAAAAAATTCATTTGAATTCCGTCAGATAGTATGATAGAATACAAGTGATAGATTGTGTGATGAAATGCAAACAGAAGGAGTTTTGAAATTGAGTGAAAACAAGAACAAATGCCATATAACAAGCATTGGAGGGCAGGCGGTTATTGAAGGGGTCATGATGCGCGGCCCGAAGGATATTGCCATTGCAGTGCGTACGCCGGAGGGTGAAATCGTCGTCGACAAAAAGCCTGTGGCCTCTATCATTCAGAAGCACAAATTTTTTAAGCTGCCGATTGTACGCGGCGTTATCGCTTTTTTTGAATCGCTGATTATCGGCACGAAGGCACTGATGTTTTCCGCAGAATTTTATGATGTGGAGGACGAGGAGGACAAGAAAAAGAAGGAGGCCATGACACAGGAGGAACGGGAAAAGCAGGAGAAAAAGGAATCGAAAATGACGACTGCCGCCATTTATTTTTCCGTCGTTCTGGCCCTCGTGTTTGGAATCGGTGTATTCATGCTGCTGCCGACGGTTTTAGTAGGGTTTATTAAGCAGCATATTCACAGCGATATCCTTGCGACGCTGACAGAGGGCGTTGTGCGGATTATCATCTTTATCGGTTACATTGCCCTTGTATCACGCATGAAGGATATCCGGCGCGTATTTGAATATCACGGCGCGGAACATAAAACGATTTTCTGTTACGAAAGCGGTGCGGAGCTGAACGTGGAAAACGCCCGGAAATTTACGCGGCTGCATCCCCGCTGCGGCACCAGTTTTCTGTTAATTGTCATGGTTGTCAGCATCATTTTATTTTCATTTATATCCTGGGACAACCCATGGACACGGCTCGGCCTGCGGCTACTGC
>CABSKZ010000290.1 GCA_902478395.1 uncultured Eubacteriales bacterium
GAATATCGTTCATTCTTCTATATACAATCGCGCGTGGGTTGTCCCAGGAACGGAAAACAGCGGTAACCGCTTCGATAAGCTGTTTTTTCGGGTCCTGCGGGAACTCTTCGCCTTTTTCCGCTTTATAAACTTCCTTGAACTGCGCAACGAGGTTTTTCAGGTCGTTTGCGTCAAGTTCTGTATCCTGTTTCACGCCTTTTTCTTCTTTCATTTTGGTCAAAAGGCTTTCGAATTTTGCTTTGTCGATTTCCATAACGACATCTGAGAACATCTGAATAAATCTTCTGTAGCTGTCATATGCAAAGCGTTCGTTTCCGGACTTTTTCGCCAGGCCTTCTACGGCAACATCGTTCAAACCAAGGTTTAAGATGGTATCCATCATTCCCGGCATGGAAGCGCGCGCACCGGAACGGACGGAAACCAGGAACGGATTTTCCGGGTCGCCGAATTTCTTACCGGCGATTTTTTCCACTTCCTCCATCTTACCGTAGATCTCATCGATAATATCCTGAGAAATTACCTTACCGTCGTCGTAGTATTTTGTACAAGCCTCCGTCGTTACGGTAAAGCCCTGAGGAACCGGGATACCCAGTTTCGTCATTTCCGCAAGGTTTGCACCTTTGCCGCCGAGCAATGCTCTCATGCTGGCATCGCCCTCGCTGAACAGATAAACATACTTTTTGCCCATCAATTGAACCTCCTATTTCATTTTGTCCGGAAAAGTAAAAATATTAATCCGAAACAATTGGTTAACGGTTTTAAGGCGTCCTTTTCAGACGCCAAACTATATTATAACACAATATTTGCGAAATGCAATTTTTTTTTGCAAAATTTTTAACAAAATTTACGTTTCCCCATTTGCCCCTTCTTGCGGGTCATCTGAAAGAATCCGGCGGATTTGGAACAGAAATACGAAAAAGGTCGTCAGCGAGGCGATGGCATCCGCAACAGGCTCCGCGACAAACACCCCTGTCGTCCCGAAATAGCGGCCCAAAATGAAGACCAGCGGAATCAGAAGAATAATTTTCCGCAGCAGCGCAAGGATTACTGAAATCTTCGCGCGTCCGAGCGCCAGAAACGTCTGCTGGCAGGAGAATTGCAGGCCCAGCAGCAGGGTCATTGCCATAAAGATCCTCAGGTAATTCACCGTATAGGCTGAAAGTGCCGCGTCGTTGGTAAATATCCCGATGAACACCTGCGGGAACAGCTGCACAGACGCCCAAAGCAGCGTTGAGAACATAACCATGACGATAATCAGCAAATGATAGGTTTTGCGCACCCTGTCATACATCTTTGCGCCGTAGTTATAGCTGACGATGGGCTGCGCGCCTTGGGTAAGCCCCATCATTGGCATGGTGCAGAACTGCATGATGCTGGAAATAATCGTAATTGCTCCGACCGCCATATCGCCGCCATACCGCTGGAGAGATGCGTTCAGGGAGATATTGACCAGGCTTTCCGTGGACTGCATGATAAACGGCGAAATACCGAGCGCAAATACCGGAAGCATGATTTTGAAATTGATTTTTAAAAATTTCGCTTTGATTCTAAGAATTGTTTTCTTGCCCAGCAGGAACAACAGGACCCACGCGGCAGAAACGGCCTGTGACAGAATCGTTGCCAGCGCAGCGCCCTGCACACCCATTCCGAACCCAAAAATGAAAATGGGGTCAAGGACGATATTGAGGATTGCGCCAATTAAAACGGTCAGCATCCCAGTTTTGGAAAAGCCCTGTGTCGTGATGAACGGGTTTAGGCCCAGCGCAAACTGCACAAAAATGGTTCCGGAGACGTAAATGGTCAGATAGCTGTTTGCAAACCCAATGGTGTCGTTGCTGGCGCCAAACCAGAACAGCAGCTTCTCTTTGAAGAGAAGAAAAAATACGGTGAGAATCACCGAAAGCAAAAACAGCACCGTCACGGAATTCCCCAGAATTTTTTCCGCGCCCTCCTCATCCTTCTCTCCCATGCGGATTGCCGCAATCGGCGCGCCGCCCATTCCGACAAAGGAGCTGAATGCCGAAATTATCATAATGATGGGGAAGCACAGGCCGACCCCGGTCAGCGCAAGCGCACCGACGCCCTCTATCCTGCCTATGTACATCCGGTCCACCATGTTATATAGCGCGTTGATTAGCTGCGCCGCAATCGCGGGAATCGAAAGCTTCAGGAGAAGCTTCCCAACACTTCCCTGTCCTAAATCTGTATTTGAATTCAATTCACACACTCCATTTCAGAATATCATGTTCATATTGCTATCTATTGTTTACGTTGTTGTGATGGAAGAGATTCCCCCCTCCTCCACTCAAAAAGCCGCTGCCCAGCTTCTAATCAGCGGGTTTTCCGGTACACTCTGTATCGGTATATTCTTTTCACCAAACGCGGTTAAAACAATTCTGCTTTCCCGCCAAACCTGTAACAAAGATTATTGCAGTGCAAACAAAATTGCACAAAATCCTGCAAACACGAGCATTCCAGAGTTCAGAAAAGCGGCCCCCATTTTTCTGGCCGGAGAGATGCCGGTGTTCCCCGGGTTCAGTTTCACTGCATGGAGATTGGCAAACAGCAGCGTCAGCCCCGCAGCGGTTGCCCCTAAAACCATCATTACCAACAGTTGGTTGAATGCCGGCATCGAAAGCAGGGAAAGGCGCGGAAGCAGCACTCCGCAGCAATTGACCCCCATATGCAAAAAAATCGCATATCGCAGCCTGCCATACTGTAAAACCACATAGGCAAAGAATGCGCCTAGTGCAAACGCATACAATGCCTGTGAAAAATTGCCGTGGAACAGCGCGAACACGGTACCCGAAACCATCATGCAAATTCCGTCTCCATAAGGACGCAGTTTGCACAGCAAAACGCCCCGAAAAACCACTTCCTCCACAACGGGGGCGAGCAATACCGCAAACAGCAATGTCGGCCAGACGCTTTGCTGCATTGTGAAATCAAGTGGATTCTCAGGCATATAGCCCGTATGGAACGACATAAGCAGCTGAATCAGCATGGTTAACAGATTGCAGCTATACGCCAGCGCGAGTGCAACCAACAGCAGTGCCATAAAACGCCCGAACGAAAGGTCTTTTTTCGCCGGAAGGCCGCTGGAAGGCAGCAGGTTCATGAGAAGCAGAAAGCATGGCGCGGCGATAAAATAAAGCGGTACGGAGGTCAATAGCCACCTATACCACTCTGTTTCCGCAAGCCCGCCCAACAGCATTGAGAAAACGGCCTGTATCAGGAGCGCGGAAACCAGCATGAGCGACAGCCCCCAGCCAATCGCGGAGCAAATCCGCTGTAATTGTTTTTCTGAAATCACTTTGGGTCTTGCCCGCATTGCGTTCCTCCCTGCTCTTTCTAGTCTGTCAATCACGCTCGCCTAATTGCACGGTAAGTGTAGTCCACGAATCGGTTCCATATTGGTGACAGCGGAAGTTCGTTTCCGGTTGTAACCACCCAGAAAAACCGGCTGGATTCCGTGTTTTCTGCCACCTGCTATGGCTCGGCCCAAGGCCCTCCATGTCTATAATACCACATTCGCTTTTAACGCAGATAAAATGTGCGGCAGCACCGCAAGCAGCCGCTTGCCGAATGATAATTCGATGTTCTCAAAAACGAACGCTTTTGAGATTATGACACCCCAAGGGCATATATCCCCCTAAGCTCACCCTTCGTATTACTCGACTTCCCTTAATGTTCCTATTATACTACAAATCGAAAGAAAAAGCTACCGCAAATGTTCAACAAAATATAAAAGCGGCCCGCAGGAAAGAGGGCTGTTCAAACACTTTGCGTCGTTTCCGGCCAAGCGGCGGCAGCTGATACGGTATATCCGAAAAAAAGACCGCAGATTTTACTCTGCGGCAGTTTGGTCTTCAACACTTTATTCAATGTTTCAGCGGCAGATTGCACCGCCGCAAAAAAGCAAGCGGACCCGCCGCCTTCTCTTTTTAACAGGTATGCGCCGCCTATCACGCGCGGGGACTTCCCGCGTCCCGTTATTCTCTTCTATCAACAATCGCGAAGGATATCTCGCCGCTTGCAGCAAGCTTTCCGTCCACCGTTGCGGACGCGGCAGCTTTGCCCATATTGCGTTTGAAAGCCGTCAGTTCCACTTCCAACCGCATCGTATCGCCTGGCACGACCTGCTGGCGGAATTTGA
>CABSKZ010000291.1 GCA_902478395.1 uncultured Eubacteriales bacterium
GTCACGCTGGATGGCCAGCTTGTGGAGGACGCAGAAATCGTGACGGAGCAGTTCGTCCCGATGGGGCCTGCCGCGAGCCAGGTTGCGATTAAGCAATCCGGCACGAACGGCGGCGGATTTATGGGCGTGAACTCCGCACATCCGCTGGAAAATCCAAATGCGTTTACCAACCTACTAGAAATGATTGCCCTGCTGCTGATTCCTGCCGCGCTGTGCTTCACCTTTGGACGCAGTGTGAAAAACAAAAAACAGGGAACCGCCATTTTCATGGCGATGTTCATTTGCCTGGTTCTTGCGCTTGGCATTATTGCCGGCAACGAGCATTCCGCAACACCGCAGCTGGTTCAAAACGGCGCTGTGGATATCTCAACAATCGACCAGGCGGGCGGCAACATGGAGGGCAAGGAAACGCGCTTCGGCATTGCGACCTCCTCTACCTGGGCGGCCTTTACCACAGCCGCTTCCAACGGTTCTGTCAACTCCATGCACGACAGCTACACGCCGCTGGGCGGTATGATTGCGATGCTCCAAATGCAGCTGGGCGAGGTTATCTTCGGCGGTACGGGCTGCGGGCTTTATGGCATGCTGGCCTTCGCCATTTTGACCGTATTTATCGCTGGGCTGATGGTGGGACGCACACCCGAATTTCTCGGCAAAAAAATAGAGCCGTATGAAATGAAATGGTCTGTTCTGGTTTGCCTTGCGACACCTATCGCAATTCTTGTGGGCTGCGGCATCGCGGCAATCGTGCCGAACGTTGCAGACAGCCTGAACAACCCCGGCGCACACGGGTTCTCTGAACTGCTTTACGCCTACTCGTCCGCAGGCGGAAACAATGGCTCGGCATTTGCAGGCTTTAACGCAAACACAGTATTTCTCAATGTTTCGCTGGGGCTGGTCATGCTGTTTGTGCGGTTTCTTCCCATCGCCGGAACGCTTGCCATCGCGGGCAGCCTGGCGGGCAAAAAGAAAATCGCGGTCACAGCCGGAACGCTTTCCACCACCAATGCCATGTTCGTATTTCTGCTGATTGTCATCGTGCTGTTGGTTGGCGCGCTCAGCTTTTTCCCGGCACTGGCGCTTGGCCCGATTGCTGAGTTCTTCAGCAGTATTGCATAAGGAGGGTTCGAAATGGCAACGAAAACAAAACACATATTATCTGATAAAAAACTGCTTGCGAGGGCAATTCAGGATTCCTTTGTCAAGCTGAAACCAAAAACGCAGGCCGGAAATCCCGTCATGCTCCTGGTTTATATCTCCGCAATCCTCACCACGGCCCTGTGGGTCATCTCTCTGTTCGGGATTCAGGACGCGCCTTCCGGCTATACGCTGGCAATTGCCATCATCCTGTGGTTAACGGTGCTGTTCGCCAACTTTGCCGAGGCGGTTGCGGAGGGACGCGGCAAGGCACAGGCAGATTCGCTGCGGAAGGCCAAACGCGATGTGGAGGCGCACAAAATCCCCTCCCCAGAACTGAAGGACCGCGTCACGGCTGTTCCGTCGGCTACCCTGAAAAAAGGCGATATTGTAATCGTCCGGGCGGGCGAACAAATTCCGGCGGACGGTGAAGTGATTGAAGGCGCGGCGTCGGTGGACGAAAGCGCGATTACGGGCGAATCCGCCCCCGTCATCCGGGAAAGCGGCGGCGACCGGAGCGCCGTTACCGGCGGAACCTCCGTACTGTCCGACTGGATTGTCGTGCAGGTCACCAGCGGCGCGGGAGAAAGCTTTCTCGACAAAATGATTGCCATGGTCGAGGGCGCGGCAAGAAAAAAGACGCCGAACGAAATC
This sequence comes from uncultured Eubacteriales bacterium, assembly GCA_902478395.1. Classification (GTDB taxonomy): domain Bacteria; phylum Bacillota; class Clostridia; order UBA1381; family UBA9506; genus CABSKZ01. The sequence continues at coordinate 1,792 of CABSKZ010000291.1, forward strand.
GCACTGCAAATTTTCCTGGTGGCTCTCTCCATCATCTTCATTCTGGTAACGCTTTCGCTGTATACATTTTCCGTATTTTCAGCGGCGCAGGCCGGAATTGAAAATCCAACCTCTGTTACAACGCTGGTAGCGCTGCTAGTCTGCCTCGCGCCGACCACCATCGGCGCGCTGCTTTCAGCCATCGGCATCGCTGGCATGAGCAGGCTGAACCAGGCGAACGTTCTGGCCATGAGCGGCCGCGCCATTGAAGCGGCAGGAGACGTAGACATTCTGATGCTCGACAAGACGGGAACCATCACGCTGGGAAACCGGCGGGCGTATGCGTTCCTCCCGGTTGACGGCACCGCCGCTGAAGAACTGGCCGACGCGGCGCAGCTCTCCTCCCTCGCGGACGAAACGCCGGAGGGACGGAGCATCGTCATTCTCGCAAAAGAAAAGTTCGGGCTGCGGGAACGTTCTCTGGAGGACAAACACATGAACTTTATCCCCTTCACCGCCAAAACGCGGATGAGCGGGGTCGATTTTGACGGTATTGAAATTCGGAAGGGCGCGGCGGATGCCATCCGTGACTATATAAAAGCAAACGGAGGCATCTACAGCAAGCAATGTGAGGAAGCCGTCACAAAAATTTCAAACCAGGGCGGCACGCCGCTCGTCGTGGCGAAAAACAACAAGATCCTCGGCGTGATTCATTTGAAGGACATCATAAAGCAGGGCGTGCAGGAGAAATTTGCTGACCTGCGGAAGATGGGTATTAAAACCATTATGATTACCGGAGACAATCCGCTGACCGCCGCGGCGATTGCCGCGGAAGCAGGCGTAGACGATTTTCTGGCTGAAGCGACGCCGGAAGGCAAGCTGAAGCTGATTCGCGACTATCAGGCAAAAGGCCACCTCGTCGCCATGACGGGAGACGGGACCAACGACGCACCAGCGCTGGCGCAGGCAGACGTCGCCGTTGCGATGAACAGCGGAACTCAGGCTGCCAAGGAAGCCGGCAACATGGTGGATCTGGACTCCTCCCCCACCAAGCTGATTGACATTGTCCGAATCGGCAAGCAGCTGCTGATGACGCGCGGGAGTCTGACGACCTTCTCCATCGCGAACGATGTGGCAAAATATTTTGCGATTATTCCAGCGCTGTTTATGGGGCTGTACCCGGGGCTTTCCGCCCTGAACATCATGGGGCTGCACTCGCCGCTCAGCGCAGTGCTGTCGGCCATCATCTATAACGCGCTCATTATCGTCGCTTTGATTCCGCTGGCATTAAGAGGCGTCAAATATCGCGAAGTGCCTGCGGGCAAGCTACTGTCGCGGAATCTATTGGTTTATGGTCTGGGCGGCCTGGCAGCACCCTTCATTTTTATCAAGCTGATAGATATGCTGCTCGTCGCCTTCGGGCTGGCATAAGGAGGAAATAAAGATGAAAACATTGAAACAGGTTCTGCCGCGTGCGGCTGTTATATTTTTAATTTTCACCCTGCTCTGCGGACTGGTTTACACCCTTGTTGTGACAGGGATTGCGCAGTTGATTTTTCCAAATCAGGCAAACGGCAGCATCATTGAGGTGGACGGCAAGAAATACGGCAGTGCGCTTTTGGGCCAGCAATATACGGACGATGCCCACATGTGGGGACGCATTATGAACATCGACGTATCCACCTATCAGGACGAAAACGGGAATACGCTGCTTTATTCCGCGCCCTCCAACCTCAGCCCCGCAGGGGAAGAATTCGAGGAGCTGGTTGCGGAGCGGGTTGAAAAAATACAAACAGCCCACCCGGAAAAAGCCGGCGCGCCTGTGCCGGTAGACCTGGTTACGTCGAGCGGCAGCGGACTTGACCCGCACATTTCTCCCGCAGCCGCCGAATACCAGGTGGAACGGCTAGCGAAAGCAAACAACAAAAGTGCGGACGATATCCGGACGATTATTGAAAAATGTACCGACGGGCGCTTTTTAGAAATTTTCGGGGAAGAAACCGTCAATGTATTAAAAGTAAATCTGATGCTTGACGGCATTTTAAAATAGATGGATAAAAGGGAGGGCAAACTGCCTCCCTTTCCGGCTGTGCGGAGATTCTGTAGAACTTTTTCTGAATTTGTGGTATAATAAACGCAAAAGCGTTTATTATACGCCTCCGGCGGGGAATCTATCGCGCGTGCGAAATTTTCCTCGCGTTGTTCGGAAACGCACATGCGCAATTATACCAAAATCCTTCGGATTTATGGTATAATATGAACACTTGGCGAAGCCGAGTGAAACGAAGGGTGAGCTTAGTGAGAATATATGCCCTTGTGGTATAATATAAACACTTAGTGAATCCGAGCGAAGCGAAGGATGAGCTTAGTGAGAATATATACCC
>CABSKZ010000292.1 GCA_902478395.1 uncultured Eubacteriales bacterium
GCCCGTTTCCGTGCTCCTCCTTTCCCGAAAAAAGTCTTGCCCGGCTCATCTGACCGATGTCGCTAACAACTTTTTACGGTTATGCGTCTTCAACGCAGAATATCTTATTGTTTTGCTTTCCCACATCGGAACAAGTTTCGTTTGTTCGGCTTTTTTCGCACACATGCCCTTAAGGGAAAAAAGACATGCCCACTTCGGCCATGCGCTTGTAAATGCGCGTATAACGCCTTGGCTCGCCGCCACATTTCTGCGATGTGGCGCTGCAGCTCGGGGGAGATAAACCGTTCAATCGTCCATGTTGCAGTGAATTCCGCTGTTCATCTCCCTGGTATGCCTGCCCGCTTGCAAGCACTCGTGATGGTTCAAGGTGCTGCTTTCTTTTTGCAGGCTATACCTTTAGAGTAATGCATTTATATCGTTGCTTTGTTCTTTTTTCCTGGCTACGGTCTATTTGTGTCAAACACAAAGCGGACCGGGTAATATTTGGGAATCTGAGCAATCAGAATATAAAATACATTAATCCTGAGGATTTTAAGTGAGAAGAAAGAACGCAGGAGGGAAAATGATGGAGATAAAATTAGTGACGGAGCATAAAAAGGATTATTTACCCCTGCTGTTGATGGCGGACCCTTGTGAGAACATGATAGACCGGTATCTGGAAGCGGGAGACCTTTTTGTTTTGTTTGAAGATGAAAAGCCTGCCAGTGTTGCGGTAGTCAACACTTTCAATGAGGCGGAATGCGAACTGAAAAATCTGGCCACCAGCGAGGCATTTCAGGGTCGTGGCTATGCCTCCGAACTAGTGCGGTATATATTTCATTTTTATCAAAGGCGGTATCAAGCGATGTATGTTGGGACTTCCGAAAGTATGACATCGTTTTACGAGCGCTTCGGTTTTGTTCCTTCGCATATTGTTAAAAATTTTTTTACCGACAACTATCCGGAGCCAATATTTGAAGATGGCAGGCAGTGTATTGATATGGTGTATCTAAAAAAGAAGTTATGAAAGCAGTTGTTTTATACAGGAGGCGTCAGTCCATTTTAGAGAATGTGGCAGACGCCTTTGATTTTATCTTGATTTCCTATAATACCTATCGTATAATAGTAAAAAAGGAGGTGCTCAAAATGAAAATATCTACAAAAGGGCGGTATGCTTTGCAGCTAATGCTGGATTTGGCCGAACATAACAACGGAGAATATATTTCATTAAAGGAAATTTCAGCAAGACAAGAGATATCGGTCAAATATTTAGAACAGATTGTAACATTGCTCTGCAAAGCCGGCTTTTTGCTGAGCGTTCGCGGCCCACAGGGTGGATATAGACTGGCGAAGGAGCCAGGAGAGTACACGGCTGGGGCTATCCTCCGTGTGACAGAAGGGAGCCTGGCTCCGGTGGCGTGTCTGGAAACAGATGAGAACAGGTGCTCCAGAGCGGGCAGCTGTGCGGTGTTAAACTTCTGGGAAGGCTTGAACGATTTGGTAAATCAGTATGTGGACAGCGTTACGCTGGAAGATTTGGTACACAATGACAGGCAATCCGTAGGGTATGAATATACGATATAGGCCGTTAGCCCGTTAAGAATCGGACATATTCTTTATTTCGGTTTCATATTCATTATCGATTGGGTAGTTGGGAAAGGATACGTTTTCATTGGTTTCCAAAAAAGTGAAAAAATATAAATGAAGTACTTGACAAACGGGAGAAGAAGGTGTATAGTATATTCATACTAAACCTATAGGAAATATATAAAATAAAAGTGTGTAGCTGGCGAGTAGAATGGATTCGTCAGACGGACAGAAGGAGGCTATCCATGAACAACAGCAAAAGCAAAAGAAAATTCCGCTTTGAGACACTGCAACTCCATGCAGGACAGGAGGAACCAGATTCTGCGACAGATGCACGGGCAGTTCCAATTTACCAGACCTCGTCCTATGTTTTTGCAGATTGCGCACAGGCTGCCGGCCGCTTTGGTCTGACGGAAAGCGGTAATATTTATTCACGGATTATGAACCCAACGACAGATGCGTTTGAAACCCGTATGGCAGCCCTCGAGGGAGGTGTGGGAGCGCTTGCAGTAGCCTCCGGAGCCGCGGCGATTACATACGCCGTACAAAACATCGCTTGTGCCGGAGACCACATTGTTTCCGCTGGTACGATTTATGGTGGAACCTATAACTTGTTTGCAAACACATTGGCGGATTGCGGAATCGAGACAACCTTTGTGGACGCGGACGAGCCGGACGCGTTTGAGAAGGCCATCCGTCCCAATACAAAGCTGATATTTATTGAAAGTCTGGGGAACCCTAATTCCAGCATCATTGATATTGAAAAAACGGCGGAAACTGCGCACCGGCATGGCATCCCCTTGGTTGTGGACAATACTTTTGCCACGCCGTACCTGCTCCGTCCGGTTGAACATGGCGCAGATATCGTGGTCCACTCCGCAACAAAATTTATTGGCGGACATGGGACGTCTATCGGCGGCGTCATTGTTGATGGGGGTACGTTTGATTGGGCGCAAAACGATAAATTTCCTGGGCTGTCCCGTCCAAATCCGAGTTATCACGGCGTCGTGTTTACAGATGCTGCCGGAGCAGCCGCCTATATTACAAAGGCTAGGGTCACGCTGCTGCGCGACACCGGAGCCGCGCTTGCGCCGCTGAACTCTTTTTTGTTCCTGCAAGGGCTGGAAACGCTGTCTCTCCGCGTGGAGCGGCATGTTGAAAATACCAAGCAGGTTCTGGCCTATCTTACAAACCATCCAAAGGTGGAGCGGGTGAACCACCCCTCCCTGCCGGACAGTGGCTATCAAAAGCTGTATAACCGATATTTTCCAAATGGGGCGGGCTCCATTTTCACCTTCGAAATCAAAGGCGGAGCAGAGGAAGCAAAAGCGTTTATCGACCGTTTGCAGCTGTTCTCACTTTTGGCGAATGTAGCGGATGTGAAATCCCTTGTCATACATCCCGCCAGCACCACGCATTCCCAGATGACGGAAGATGAACTGCTGCATTCCGGCATTAAGCCGAATACCATACGGCTGTCTATCGGAACGGAGCACATTGATGATATTTTAGAGGACCTTGAATCGGCATTCAAGGGCTGACAGGAGGAGATACCATGTCGAACATATACCAGAGTCTAACGGATTTAATCGGCAGGACGCCGCTTTTACGGCTCAAAAATTTTGAGATAGAAAATGGTTTGGAAGCCGAGCTTGTGGCAAAACTGGAATATTTCAATCCAGCCGGGAGTGTGAAAGACCGAATCGCAAAAGCCATGATAGACGACGCGGAACAAAAAGGCATATTGAAGCCGGATTCAGTCATTATCGAGCCGACGAGCGGAAATACCGGAATCGGGCTTGCATCCGTCGCTTCCGCACGGGGCTATCGGATAATCCTGACCATGCCCGAGACCATGAGCATTGAACGCAGAAAGCTGCTCAAGGCGTATGGGGCGGAGCTGGTGCTGACAGACGGTGCTTTGGGAATGAAGGGCGCAATCGCCAAGGCGGAGGAACTCTCCGGGCAGATTCCGAACAGCTTTATTCCCGGCCAGTTTGAAAACCCAGCGAACCCTGCCGTCCACAAGGCCACAACGGGGCCGGAAATTTGGGAAGACACGGACGGCGTTGTAGACTTTTTCGTTGCGGGAATTGGAACGGGCGGAACGATTACCGGAACCGGAGAATTCCTGAAAGAACAAAAGCCAGATATAAAGATTGTGGCGGTAGAACCTGCGTCATCGCCAGTGCTTTCCGGCGGAAATGCGGGACCGCATAAGATTCAGGGTATCGGAGCGGGATTTGTTCCGAATACGCTCGACACCGGAATTTATGATGAAATCATCCCCGTATCGAATGAGGACGCATTTTCTACAGGAAAAGCAATTGCGAAGGCGGAAGGGCTGCTGGTCGGCATATCGGCAGGTGCCGCCGTATGGGCAGCTATGCAAATTGCAAAACGACCGGAAAACAAAGGAAAGAGGATTGTCGTCCTGCTTCCGGATACTGGCGAGCGTTACCTTTCCACCCCGATGTTTTCTGATTAAAGGATATATTTGCGGAATTTTTCCGTGGTATGTGATGATATAGAATTTATATGAAAATGCTCCCGTCATTAGGGCGGGAGCATTTTCGTATACTATTC
>CABSKZ010000293.1 GCA_902478395.1 uncultured Eubacteriales bacterium
AGAGGCTTATCGTTCTTCTCAAGCATTGGAGCCGCTGAAAAGTTAGTTGCGTGTTCGCCCGGAAAGTCCACAGAATAGATTTATTTGTTGAAGAGCGGAAGGCAACAGGCGCCGGGGAAATGACGAATTTAATTTGGGGAATAAAGGACTTGATTTTATGGAAAGAAAAGTGACGAGGCAGATTACAGTTGGCAATATTGCGGTTGGCGGAGGCAGTCCTGTTTCCATCCAGTCAATGCTCAACACGCACAACGGAGATATAGCCGCCGCATTGGAACAGACGAGGCGGTTAAAAGATGCTGGATGCGAAATCGTGCGGCTGGCTGTTACGGATGAAGAAAGCGTCAAGGTAGTCAGTGAACTGAAGCGCTCTGTAGATATTCCGCTGGTCGCGGACATCCAGTTCGACTACCGGCTGGCGCTCGCGGCTATTGAGGCGGGAATCGATAAAGTTCGCCTGAACCCTGGAAATATCGGCAGTGATGAACGGGTGCGCGAGGTGGTGCGTAAGGCGCAGAGTTATCGGGTACCGATTCGGATTGGCGTCAATACTGGCTCCATTTCCCTTTCCATTTTAGAAAAATATCATGGCCCCTGCGCACAGGGACTGGTTGATGAGGCAATGCGCCATGTCAAAATCTTAAATGACAACCAGTTTGAAGATATTGTAATATCCCTGAAAGCGTCAAGCGTTCCCATGATGCTGGAGAGTTACCGCCTGATATCCTCCATGGTAAATTATCCGCTTCATCTCGGTGTAACCGAGGCGGGAACTGTATATCAGGGAACGGTAAAATCGGCCATTGGAATTGGAGCTCTGTTATCAGAGGGGATTGGGGATAACATCCGGGTTTCGCTGACGGCTGACCCCGTTGAGGAAATCCGGGCAGCGAAAGAAATTTTGTCCGCATTGCAGCTGCGTAGTTTTGGACCGAAAATGGTTTCTTGCCCGACGTGCAGCCGGTGCAGCGTAAATTTGATTGCAATTGCCAACGAGGTGGAAAAGAGGCTGCAAACGGTTCAGAAGGAAATTAAGGTGGCCGTAATGGGGTGCGTAGTAAACGGCCCCGGAGAGGCAAAAGATGCAGATATTGGCATAACCGGCGCCAATGGGGAAGGTCTGATATTTAAAAACGGGAAAATTTTGAAGCGCGTTCCGGAAAATGCGATTATTGACGCGCTATTTGAGGAAATAGATAAATTATAAGGGAAAGGTCATGGTCTGGAAAATGGCTGGTTTAATAGAAGAACTGGTTGGGCAGGAGCTTGCCGGTCAAATGGAAGGAATCGATTTAACGCGGTTCCGCGTTTTTAAAAATGAGAGCAGAGTGCAAATCGGCTTATCCAGCCGTTCTGTTTTGGATAAGTCTGTCATGGAACGGTTTCAGGATAAAATTAAAAATTCCTTTCATGTGAAAGAAGTACATATTGATTTAGAGCGTCCACAGGTGAAACTGACAGATGAAACAATCGATGAAGTATATGAAACTGTAAAACAATGTATCGTGGAACGGTTTCCTGCTGCAATGAGCCTGCTGGTGAACAGCTGCGCGAAGCTGGAGGACGGGAAATTTGCTATCCACATCAAATTTGGCGGCGAGGGCACATTGTTGCACCATGAAGTCGATAAATTGGCGGAGACGGCCTTAAAAAAGCTTTATCAGGCCGATTATCCAGTTGTGTTTTGCAATGACAAGGCAGATCCGTCTGCCATGCTGAGAAAACTGAAGGAGGAAAAGGAAAATCTTGTCCGGGATGCTTCGCAGGCAGTGAAAAACTTCCAGGAAGTGAAAAAGGTCGTTGCCGCTCCGGCCGGCGGGGAGAAAAAAGATAAGGAAGCACAGGACGACCGGGTCATCATTGGCAAACCGTTTTCCGGCGATGTCACCCCCATCGGCGACATCAACGACTTCAGCGGAAAAGTAATTGTCGAGGGGGCAGTCGTTGGCTATGAGGCTACAGAAATCAGAAATGACAAAACCATCGTTGAACTTTATGTCACCGACCAGAAAAACTCGATTACCTGCAAAAGTTTTTTGGACACCCCGGAATTCAAGGAGATCAAGGACAAGCTGAAAAAATTGTCAGCGGTGTATGTACGCGGCGTGGCACGGTACGATTCGTATTTGAAAGAAACGGTTATCAGCGCACGCGATATTATGAAATCAGAAATTAAAATCCGGCCCGACAATGCGAAGGTCAAACGCGTAGAGCTGCACGCGCACACTTCTATGTCCGCGATGGATGCAACCGTCAAGCCGTCGCAGTTGATTGCCCGGGCGGCTAAATGGGGGCATCCGGCGATAGCCATAACGGACCACGGAGTGGTGCAGGCATACCCTGAAGCGTTTGATGCCGGGGAGAAAAACGGTATCAAAATTATTTACGGCGTGGAAGGTTATTTGATGGGAGAGCCTGCAAAGCTCGTTTACCACGAAGCAGATATGCCTCTGAAAGGCGATTTTGTGGTGTTTGATATCGAAACAACCGGGCTCAGTGCAAAAATCAATGAAATTATAGAAATTGCCGGAGTAAAGGTGTCTAACGGAAAAATGGCCGATACCTTTTCGACCTTTGTCAAACCGAAGCTTTCGATTCCGTACCACATTACAGAGCTGACGAATATCACAAACTCCATGGTGGAGCAGGCTGACGGGATTGAAACTGTGCTGCCGGAATTTTTGGAGTTCTGTAAAGGTTGTGTCCTTGTCGCGCATAACGCGAATTTTGACGTAGGTTTTATAAAGAAGAAGGCGGAAGAACTCAATCTGCCGGCCGATTTCTGTTATGTGGACACCCTATCTCTCAGCCGCAGGCTTCTGACCAAGATGAAACGGCATAAGCTTGACGGTGTGGCAAAACACTTGGGAATCGCCTTTTCCGGGCATCACAGGGCAATCAACGACGCGGAAGTAACAGCAAAAATATTCCTTCATTTTGTGGAAATGCTCAGTCAACTGGACATTGAAAATGTGAATGAAATTAATAGCCGTCTGCTAGATGAAAGCGTGACCCGGTTTACGGACACCTACCATACGATTATTTTGGTGAAGGACATGACGGGGCTGCAAAACCTGTACCGGCTGGTTTCAGACGCCCACATCAATAATTTTTACAAGCGCCCGCGGATTTCAAAAGAACTGTACCGCGAGCATTGTGAAGGCCTGATTATGGGAAGCGCGTGTGAAGCAGGTGAGCTTTACAGCGCGATTTATCACGGAAAAACCCAAGAGGAAATCGAGGAAATCGCATCATTCTATGATTATCTGGAAATTCAGCCTCTTGGCAACAATGAATTCATGCTTCGGAAGAATATGGTCAATTCCAGAGAGGATTTGGAGCAGATAAACCGGGAAATTATTGCACTGGGAGAAAAACTCGGAAAACCGGTTGTCGCCACATGCGATGTCCACTTCCTGGACCCGGAGGATGAGGTTTACCGCCGTGTGCTGATGAACGGACAGGATTATGACGACGCGGATAACCAGCCTCCGCTGTACCTGCGCACGACGGAGGAGATGCTGCGGGAATTTGAATATTTAGGAAAGGACAAGGCCTATGAGGTGGTTGTTACCAATCCGAACCTGATTGCGGAATCCATCGGCGAGGTACGCCCGATTCCAAAGGATACTTACCCGCCGGAAATGCCGGGCGCCGTGGAGGAAATACAGGAATTGTCCAATACGAAAGCGCACGAGATATATGGGGAAGAGCTTCCTGAGCTTGTACAGCAGCGGATGGACAAGGAGCTTGTCCCAATCATTAAATATGGTTTTTCCGTTATGTACATGATTGCGCAGAAGCTGGTTACGAAATCACTGAGCGACGGATATCTCGTTGGTTCGCGTGGTTCTGTCGGTTCCTCGTTTATTGCATATCTATCCGGCATTACGGAAATTAACTCGTTGCCGCCGCACTACATTTGCAAGAATTGCAAGCATTCCGAGTTCGTGCTGGATGGAAAATACAGCTGCGGCGCAGACATGCCTGACAAAATATGCCCGGTCTGCGGGGAGAAGTACCGTAAAGACGGTTATGATATTCCGTTCGAAACCTTTTTGGGCTTCGACGGCGACAAGGAGCCTGATATCGACCTGAACTTTTCCGGGGAATATCAGCCCGTGGCGCACAAATATACAG
>CABSKZ010000294.1 GCA_902478395.1 uncultured Eubacteriales bacterium
CACCTCTCTATTCGTCGGCAGCGTCAGATGTGTATAAGAGACAGGGATGATATCGGCTCTCTCCATATCAAAAAACAGTTCGGGAAGATACGGCAAAATGTCCATGCCATATTTATCATAAAAAAGCTCGGGAAACCCATCACACCACGGAATTGCCGCTGGGTAGGCAGGCGCGAAGAAATGGCGGAAGGGAATGGTGGGTTCATCTGTGAAAAATGCCCTTATTTCATTTCCGAGATAATCTTTAAAATGGTTTTCATAAGGTTCGTAGGCGGCTTTTATAAAAAGTTCGGTTGCGCGCCTGTCCAATAGGTTGGGGTAGCCGTAAAGCAAGGTCTTTGAAATAGTATCATCAGGCATTCTTCCTCTGCGCCTTATATGCGGAATGGTTGCTTCCAGAAACGGGACCTTGGAAAAAACGCAGAGCCTGAACGGAAGTTCAGACGTGTAGCATGGTTTATCCAAAGCAATTTTTTTGGTGATGTTGCTGCCCGAAAGCATTAAAGCAAAGGCAGAGATAAATTCACCGTTGAACGAAAGAGAGCCGCTTCCGCATTCAAAGTCTGCAAAGGTAAGCTCTATACCACATTGGACAAGCGCCTCGTTGCCGCGCAGTGTTAAAATACCCGCACTTCCCGAGGGATACCCCGGTTCATCGTAAATCCAACTAAACATCCCGTTTTCACGCAGGTATGCCAATGTATCGGCACAGTCCTCCCAATAGGGATCTCCGTCGGAAAAAAGTGTGGGATCATCCCATCTTCGCCAATCAGGCTCCATCGTAATTGCGTGTTCGGACTTTGGGAAAATATTTTTATCCGCATAGTTGGAAAATTCATCGCTTTTCTTCTGTACGCCATGCAAAAAATGTGGGCGGAAATCCTCAGGGGCAGAAGAAAAAGTCTGCTTGTCGGGCGTTGCACACAGCAGCTTTTTTTCGTTATCAATAAGCATTTTCAATATCCTTTCCGTATCTTTATTTAGCTCTATAGTAGTATAATGGAAAAAAGATGAAAAGAGTGAAATTTTTACACACCGAGCACTATTTTTACTAAAGTAAAATATGTTCAGAACAGATAAATTATTTACTCTTGCGGATAGACGGGGTGTGCTTCATAATTTAAGATGAAAAGGAGGCGGATGTACCGTGAAAAAATCAGAAAAGAGTTTCAGGAGAAAAGGTTTATTTTTGGCAGCCGTTATGGTGCTTTCGGCAGTTGCAGGCGGATGCGGAAAAAATGGGGATTCGGGCGGAACCGCGGCAAACAATTATGAGCCGTACGGAAAGTATGAAAGCGAAGTGACCTTAAAAGCGGTAAAATCTATTACATCTGAGAAATTTGTGAACGGCGACGATATCTCAAATAATGTTTGGACGCGCTCGTATCAGGATGACTTGGGCATAAAGGTAAACTATATGTGGACGGTGCCGGAAAGTCAATACGACCAAAAGATGAATATAACCATTGCTTCGGGCGATTTGCCTGATATTTTTGCTGTTTCACCAAAGCAGTATAACCAACTGATTGAAGCAGGAAAAATCGCGGATATTACACAGGCATATGAGAAAACTGCGACAGACCGTTTAAAAGACGTTATCAATTCAAATCCCCAAGCGGATGAATATAACCGTGTGGATGGAAAAATAATGGGGCTGTGCGGAGTGGCGTCGCCATATGATGCCGCCGACCTCATCTGGCTCAGAACGGACTGGCTCAAAAAACTCGGCCTAGAGCCGCCGAAAACAATGGAGGAGCTCAATCACATCATAAAGGCGTTTGCAAACGATGATCCAGACGGAGACGGTAACAAAAACACCTACGGCCTTGCGATGTGCAAGGAGCTGGTAGGCGGAATAGGCGGCATTCAGGGCTACCTTGCCGGATATCATGCATACATAAATATGTGGTATGACAACGGAAACGGTGAACTCATTTTCGGGAGTATTCAGCCCGAAATGAAAACGGCACTTTTGGCTCTTCAGGATTTAATGAAGGCAGGCGCAATAGACCCTGAGTTCGGCGTGAAAGATACGAATAAAATTCAGGAAGATTTGGGCGCGAGCAAGGTGGGCGTAAGTATAGGCGCCATGTGGCAGCCGAACTCGGGCATTAAGTCTGTTGTTGAGCTTAATAAAAAGGCAGACTGGTATCCCTATGCTTTGGTTTCAATAGATGACGCTCCGGCATGTACGATGGTTGATTCCACGCCAAAGTCATATACAGTTGTAAATAAGGATTACAAGTATCCGGAAGCATATTTTAAGATGCTGAACCTATATGCTGACAGATACCTGTACCCCGACACCCTTGAAATTTACAGAACCTATGCGCACGGCGATGGAATGGAATACTTTAAATATGCTACCTTCCAAATTTCACTTGCAACAAAGAATGTTGAGGCATCGAGAAAGATAAGAAATGCGCTTGCAACCGGGGATGAATCTCAGCTTGACCCGAATCTGAAGGAAAACTGTGAACAGCTGAGACAGTATGATGAGGTTGACAAGAAAAGTTGGTCGCAGATGCGAATTAGCGGCGAAAACGGCGCTTTCCACGTGATTGATGATGAATATTTAAAGAAAGACAGATTAAAACTGAATGCGTACTATGACAACCCGACCAAGACGATGACAGAGAAGCTCGCAACCCTGGAAAAAATGCAAGACGAGGTGTTTACCAAAATTATCCTGGGAGAAGATATCAGCAGCTTTGATACCTTTGTTGAAGACTGGAAACGGCTTGGGGGAGAACAAATAACCAAAGAGGTTAACGATTGGTATAAAGAAAAAAATAAATAAAAACAGGAATGAATTGGAATGAATAATAAAGTAGAAACGGGTATTGCAGTTAAAAAAAGAAGACTTGCACTAAGTGAAAAAATGAAAAGGGAGCTGCCTCTTCATATGATGCTGCTCCCTGCAGTGATAATCGTTTTGATTTTCGTTTATGTGCCCATGGCGGGAATCGTGATAGCGTTTCAAAACTATAGCCCCGCCTTAGGGATTTTAAAGTCGGGGTGGATTGGATTCGACAATTTCACCTACATTTTTGGTATGCAGGACTTCGGAAGAGTGCTTTGGAATACCTTTTATATCGCCTTTTTGAAAATTGTCATGAACCTTGCGTGTCCTGTCATTCTGGCAATTTTAATGAATGAACTTAAAAATGTAGGCATGAAGAAATGTGTGCAGACGGTTGTGTACTTGCCGCACTTTTTGTCATGGGTAATATTAAGCGGCGTTTTGGTGGATATTCTTTCGCCCTCGGAGGGGATTGTGAACAAAGTGATTACCATGTTTGGCGGCGATCCCATATTCTTTTTGGGAAACGAAAAAATATTCCCCTATGTAATTGTAATTACAAATACATGGAAGGAAGTCGGCTGGCAGACGATTATTTACCTTGCTGCGATAAGCGGCATAGACCCCACTCTTTATGAGGCGGCAATTATGGATGGCGCGGGAAGATTCAGGCAGGTAATAAACATAACCATACCATGCATCATGGGAACCATCATTCTTTTATTGGTGTTGAGCCTGGGAAGCATATTAAACGCGGGCTTTGACCAGATTTTCAACCTCTACAGTCCCCAGGTGTATGCTACGGGCGATATTATCGATACGATGGTGTATCGGCTTGGTCTTGTGGACGCGCAATTTGGGCCGTCTACCGCAATGGGACTTTTTAAGTCAGTGATTTCACTAATATTTGTTGTAGCATCGTATTACCTGGCCGATAAGTGGGCTGGCTACAGAGTATTTTAAGGAGGGCGGCATGATTAAGGAAAGTTTATCACGAAAAATATTTAATATATGCAACATCGTATTCATGGTTGTGCTGTGCTGCATGTGCCTTTTTCCTCTGGTCCATATACTCGCTCTGTCCTTCAGCTCAAAGCATGTGGCGGAAGCTGGCATGGTCGGCCTTTGGCCAGTGGATTTTACCTGGGATTCGTATAAATTTGTGATTGAGAAAAAGGAATTTTTAGTTGCGTTTTTTGTCACAATTAAGCGCTGTGTAATCGGGTTTGTTATCAATATGGCGTTGAATATATTAGTGGCATACCCGCTTTCGAAGGAGAAAAACGAACTGAAAAGCAGACAGCTTTATGTAAATTTTTTCTTTATCACAATGA
>CABSKZ010000295.1 GCA_902478395.1 uncultured Eubacteriales bacterium
TTCTCATTTGTAAAATCTCTTTTTCTACTTAAGAAATATCAAAGCCGCTTAAAATTTCCATTCTGCCGCTATCTTTCTAATCCATAATATTACATTTCATAAAATCATCTCCTTCTCACAATATTACAGAGTAAATAACTCTAAAAGTCAATAGAGTTATTTACTCTCCGATATAATTTCTCAAAGGAGGGTGCGATTTTATGGACGTGATAGATAGAATTAGAAATTTGCGTGAAGATAGCGATAAAACGCAGTCAGAAATAGCAGAACTACTAAATGTTGGACAAAAAACCTATTCTGACTATGAAACAAGGAAAATAAGAATTCCTTTAGACAGCGTGATTACTTTAGCAAAATACTACGATGTTGATATGAATTATATCTGTGGTATTACAAAAACAAGAGTGGCTTTTCCTAAAAAGTAAACTATATATTTATTTGGTACGATATACCAAAAACATCATCACACCTGTCAGGATGCCCGAATCCATAATTGAAAAGCTCTCATGAGCCTTGCGCTTGGTTTGTGTAAGGACATTTTTTCCTGTACGCAAATGGTTTGCGGGAAGAGGGATTTTTTCTCATTTGTAAAATCTCTTTTTCTACTTAAGAAATATCAAAGCCGCTTAAAATCCCCATTCTGCTGCATACTCAGTATGATTTAAGCAGAATGGCCTCGGCCCTGTTCGCAGAAAACCGCCTTCTGCTCATATTTTTGTTTGCAGCATAAGCACTTCTTCAAAAATATGTTGAGACCATAACAATACATCAACGCTTAATGAAATTATAAAATACCTCTAACAGACCATTTGCCCGTTAGAGGTATTTTTCTTTACTCCTTGATAATAATCCCAAACAATTTTGCCAATTCCGCCGCCTGAAACAAATTCACAGCGGCGCCCCTAAGCTCTTCGCCGGACAGGACGATTCCATCAATCCGGCTGGTGGTGAAATCCATTCCTGCAAGCGGTGTTTTAAAAAAGCTTGCTCCCTCCAGGCCGGCCTTATCTAAACCGACATCTGTAAGCGTGCATTCCGCCAGGTTTGCGCTGTTCATGTCCGTCCCGGCAACTTCGGCCGCCTTCCATTTTGAGCCGTTAAAATTGGCATACCGGAAGTTTCCCTCATAGAAACCCACATTCTGCAAGCGGGCGTTTTGCATGCTTGCACCCAACCCTTTACAGGAATGGAATTCACACCGGTTAAAATATCCATCCGAAAAGTCGCAGTTGGAAAGGTCACATTCCGCAAACACAACATCGAGAAAATCTGTTTTTTGGAATACGCTGTCCTCCAGCCTGCAATTTTGGAACACCACGCCATGAAAACACAGCTTAGACAGGTCCTCCCCAAAAAGTGTCTCTGCGGAGAACTGCCTTGCGGATATATCTTCCTCCTCGGTCTGCGCTCTCCGGACACATGCTGCCAACCCTTCAGGCTCTGCAAATTGTTTTGGAAGCTTTGGTTTCGTCAGCTTCATGATTCCCCTCCGTAATCGTTTATCCATTGTGGCTGTTTCCCGCCCGCAGGGCAGTTCCGTGCTTCTTCCAACTCTCCCGCCGCAAATAAACCGCACCGAGCACGGCAGGCAAAACAGGGGAAATCATTTCACACCAGTAAATTGCCGCCGGGCCAAGCCCGAAAAAAACTCCTGCTACCCAACTGAAAACAACCCTCATCAAAACTGCCTGCAAAACGGCATTCAGCATGGCAAACCGCGCGTCTCCAGCTCCGGTTGCAAAGGAGTCGAACTGGTACATGCAGGCGTAGGCGATAAAATTGACGGAACAGCAGATGCGCAGATACCGCACGCCCTCCGCCACAACTGCCGCGTTTGTGTCAAACAGCCGGATAATCTGCGGCGCGAATACCTGAAACAAAACTGTAGTGATTGCCGAGAATCCGACACTGAGACGGATTCCCGCCATGCACACTTGCTTTGCGCGCGAAAAATTTTCCGCGCCAATATTCTGTCCCGTCATTGTTGTAACCGCGGAACCGACCGCCCAACAAGGCATTGCAGCAAAGGTATTGATTTTCAACCCGATGCCCGCTGCGGCAGATACCGCCACACCGTATCCATTCAGCAGACCCGTCACCACGAGGTAGGAGAGGTTCACCACCGCCATCTGCACTGCGGACGGCAGGCCAATTCTGATGATTAACCATGCCTTCTGCCAATCCGGAAGCCAATCCTTTTTCCTGAATATGAATTGCCCCCTGCGTAAGTACAGGCAGATGAAAGCCGCCGCAAATGACGCCGCCTGCGAAGCAATGGTAGCCAGAGCCGCTCCGGCTGTCCCCATTTCGCAGTAGCCGGTCAAAAGCAAGTCCAGTCCGATATTGACCACGGTAGCCAGCGTCACAAAGTAGAACGGGCTTTTTGAATCTCCCGCGCCGCGCAGAACCGCGCATACCGCATTGTATCCAAACACAAACACAGAACCGGCGCAAATAATCCGCATATAGTCATATGCATAGCGTTCCGCCTCCGGCGGAACCTGCAGCAGAGAAAGCACCGGACGGTAACAGGCGAGGCCCATCGCTGTGATAATCCCCGATCCGATGAAAGAGAGAAAAAACAGGGTTCCCGCGGTACGCGACTGCCCTACCATGTCTCCCGCGCCCCGGCACTGGGCAACCAGCACTGTTCCGCCCATGGAAACGCCCATGCAAACGGCGTTCATTACAAAGCTGAACTGCGCACAGCTGCTGACTGCAGACAGGCCCGCACTCCCGACAAACCGGCCGACAATTACCATGTCTACAATACTGTAAAGCTGCTGCAAAAGATTCGCCGCCAACAGCGGCAGGCCAAAGCGCACCATCTGCGTTATAATATTACCCGTTGTAAAATCAAATTCAATCTGTTTCATTTTGACTTTGTTCCTTTCATTACCATTCAAATTTGGTTCAGGAATGCAAAGTCCGGTTTCGGCAGTTTCGTGCGGCCTAACAGCAGCCGCCTTTCATTCCATACGGGCAACTGCCAACTTCAGACTCCGCATGGAACACTACAATGCACAGGCGCATTTTCTTCCTCCTTCCTCGAAAAAAGATATTAATCTAATTTTCAAAACGCTCCTTTGCTTTACCCATCCGCCGCTTTTTCGTTTAGCAGGCGATCTTTCAAATCAACAGATACGAAAAAACCACCCGCGGGGGTGGTTTTTTCAGGCAAATCCGCCCAATTTATAACCGTAAACTACTCGTCTTCTTCCCCGTTCTCAACGGCTTCCGGCTGAACATACAGTTTCACCCATTCAATGCGTTTTTCACGTACTTCTTCTATTTTTAGCGTCAAATTTTCATATTCCAGCGTCCCGGTATATCCGTCCGCGGGAATCGCCCCCAGAAGATTAATAATCAAACCGCCCAGCGTATCATAATCGTCGGAATCCTCATCCAGTTCGAGCTCGAGCGCCTCATTCAGCTCCATAATGGATACGGAGCCCTTCACGCGCCACGTTGATGCATCCAGCGCCCGGATATCCGGCTCATCTTCATCAAACTCGTCGTCGATTTCCCCCATAATTTCTTCAATGAGGTCCTCAATGGTCACAATACCTGAAAATCCACCGTATTCATCGATCAAAACCGCCATATGGGTTTTGGCTTTCTGCAGTTCAACAAACAGTTCGGATATCTTTTTGCGTTCCGGCACAAAAAACGCCGGACGCAGCAGGGAACGCAGGTCCACCTGCTCAAACCCGCACTTGCGCGCTGCACGCGTAAAGTCTCGGATATGTAGAACTCCGATAATGTTGTCTACCTCGCCTTCGAAAACCGGAATGCGCGAATAGCGTTCCATCAGAAGCTCGTCGACATATTCCGCCAGCGGGCGTTCGATATTAATCAGGAACACATCTGTGCGCGGCGTCATGATTTCCTCGGCTATGATATCGTCGAACTCAAAAATACCGTCAATCATATCGCGCTCAGTTTCTTTGATTGCGCCCGTCTCCCCGCCTTCCTCAACAAGCGAACGAATTTCCTCCTCTGTCACCTGTTCGTCGAGATTGTCGTTCTTCATGCCGAAAATCCGCAGAACCAGATTGGTGGAAACGGAAAGCAGCTTCACAAACGGGGATGCCACAGTTTTACAGAC
>CABSKZ010000296.1 GCA_902478395.1 uncultured Eubacteriales bacterium
ATAGAATCCCCGGTCACATCACATTCGATATGGGAGAAAGGGCACTCTTTCTTATGCCTATGTACGCAGTCCTTGCAAGTGGTGTGCGGTTTGGGCGGGTCTTTGCTTGCCACCAGAACGGAACAAAGCAAGAAGCCTAACGGTGCGCCTAAAAAGTACCCTAAAACTAATAATTGCCAGCCTGCCATATTAATTCTCCTTCCTTTCACCGTAGCTGCAAAAGTCGTCGTCACAAATTTCCATTCCAGACGCAGGACAAATCAAAAAACCGTCAATGACCTCTGCACTTGCTTTGTATACACAATCCTTACACCTAACTACGGGGACAGCATCGTTTAAATGCAGTTTCATTAATTCCGATATTGGTGTATACTCTCCGCAGCCAAAACAGCCAATAGCAAGAACTCCATTAACGATATCAATATCAAGAGCATCACCACACTTAGGACACCAAATTCCATTTTCAGCGGCTAATCCTCCGTTAACCGCGCTTAGGGTCTCCTTTATTGTTTCCGGCTCAAGGCCTGTGTCCTCATAAGCCTTTAAACGTTCCCATACTTTACGCTGAGAGCAGTATCCGTCCTCACAGAAACTGCCTCCCGGTATCTCCCGGCACATTGCTATATCGCAAAAATTTCCTTCAAACGTCAATCTATCCATTATTCTCCTCCTGAACGCCGCGCCATTGCCAATTGTTATCGTTGTTATATTCGCACCCAGTACAAATATCACGGTTGTAATGGTCGTTATAATAACACGCTTCACATTTCCAGTCACTGCGTTTTCGCAGAGTGTTTAAATCCTCCACCGCCTGATCTCTTTCACGCTTTAGGCGGTTGCGTTCTTGTCCCAGCCTGATAATTTCCGCGTCTTTCGTCCTGCAAAAATCCAAGGTCTCCTCGGCTTGATCGAGTTTAGCTTTCAGCATTCGGATTTTATCAGCCAGGCGTTTATTGGTGTCTATTGCGCTTTGGCCGTTTTGCGCCAGTGCTTCCAATATTTTAATGGCTTCGGCGGCCTGATTATCTAGATCAGAATCGATAAGCGCCGCTCGCATTCTCAACAGTTCGACTAATTCCTCATACATGGCTAATCCTCCTCAGGTGGTTCTGGAAGCGGCTGCCACCATGAAACAACAGCGTTTTCCCATACAGGGTATTCATCAATGAACCACCCGCCCGTCTTGTTCCACGATCCGAGCTGATATGCGTTGTGAAGTGTAATATTTGTTTCGGGCTTTCCGTTTACAATACACAAAACAACTTCGTGTTCTTCCGGTAGCCTGTCATTAACACTGATCCAGCCGTTGTTTGTCATAGCTCAGTCCTCCAAATCCATCTTAGCGCCGCAGTTGGGGCAGTAGTTGGATTTTGTCATAATTCCTCTTGTGCCTACTGTATACTTTCCGCAAGCAGAACACTCAAGCACCGGGACAATATCATTCCATATATTTTCTTTCTGTACTTCTATCCACTTCCCATGCTTCACCTCTGCCACGTCGGCGGCGGGTAGCAGTTCAATCATTTTTGCCACATTATCAAAACACACGCTGTATTCACTTAATCTGCCAATTTCTGCTTTTGCTCTCAAAATTCTAACCAGTGCCGCTTTTTCTAGGTACTCAGTCATTGTCAATCCTCCTCGTCATCTGGGTATTCCGGCATAGCCGTCCAATGGGTCACTTCTCCCGGTTCTCTTTTGAATCCATAAACTACCCATATCCCATCATCAGAAATATATCCTTCATGTACAGTAGGGAAAGGTTTTTCTCCTGGCATTCTGCACAGTACGCTGACAAACGGTTTAGGGGTTATTCTGTTAACATTTATCCAGTCCATTGTCAATCCTCCTGTTTAGCTTTATAAGGGCAAGCATAAGAAAATGGTTTCCACGGTTGTATGGTTATTTCTGTCCTGTTAGGCTCATATGATATGGTTATTTCGCATTTTTCTTTGGTCGCTTTTTCAATTAGTGCGTTAAAATCAATATTTTCAAACATTATAAACCCTCCTGTTCCAAGCGAACATTTAATCTGTGTGTTTTCTTGAATTTTTGAACTTCCACCAAGTCCTCACAATCGTGAAGAATCATCATTTGTTCCAACATGATTTGAACGTCTGCGATCTCTTCGGCAATAGCTTCACGGTTATCTTTGCCCCTGGCGCGCTTACAAAGCTCCTTTTGCAGTTCTGACATTTCCTCAAAAACCATAAGTGTTTGAGCTTCAGCACCCCATTTATTCAGAGCTTCGCAATATATTTTGTGTGGCTTTAATTCAGTCATGGTTTATTCCCTCCAACGCTTTCTCAATTCTGGAAGCGAGATTGTCCAATACAGCCTCCAACTGCTCAGCAGTTTCTGCGCAGTAATCATCAGACGCCATTTCCCTTGCCGTGTAGGCCGATAGAGCGGCTTTTAGGGAGGAATGGTGCCCTATTACCCTTTCAACCGTCTTGCCCAAATTCGGGCTTGAACGCTTTGAAATGATATGGCGCTCACATAGGGCGATAGTCCCATTTTCCAAGGTGCAGATTCTGTAATCTCCCAAGGTTAGGTTAATCATTGCTTTTATCCTCCGTTCCCGCCTGTTTGCGGCGGGGTTAAATTCAAGGGATTAAACGCTTCATGGAATCGTTAAGCTTTTGATAAGTATCGCTGCACATAAGCATAGAAACAACACTATCCGTCAGCGTTTTAGCCATAACATCATCAAAGGTTTGTTTAATTCCGGAATTTACTTGGCGTTTCAAAATATCTGCCTTTTTTTCTACTTCTTTTTGAACGGTTTGTAATATCGTTGTCCTCATGTGTTCAATATCAAATTTTTCTTCTAAAGAGTTCTTGACACATTCATTTAAGTATTGCTTTCTAGTAAGTTTCTTTGGTTCTTCTCCCCAATTTCCACCAATAGTTACAGTCTCTTCCATGAATTCGTTAACCGAATTGGAAATTTGTTTTTCAACCTCTTCCTTGGTGTATTTTTCAAAAGTTTTGTTATAAGTATCCTTAACTAAGCTTACTATCTCGTCATGCGCCGTTTTATATATACCCATTTCCACTGAGTTCTTAACGGTATGGGTAATATATTCGAGCAGGTTAGTCATATCGACTTCCAGCTTTGCTTCATTAAGTTTAAAATCGGCAGTGTCGTTATAGGGGCACGCTTCATAACCTCCATTATGTTCACAGATTGGCGTTCCATCACTATAATCATAACCACAAAAATATTTACAGTTTTTACAGTCTTTCATTCTAATCTCCTTTCTTATTTAGAGAGGTAAATTCTTCCCGTCCAAAATCTCAACAAGCCGCCTGCATACAGGACAGCCGCTTTCTTTCACAGCCTTGAACTGCCCGCCGAACGCCACGCGGATTTGGTCGATGTATTTGTAAAGCTTCAGGTCGTCTTTTTCTTTTCTCCGCGCTTCCTCGTACTCTCTCCTGAGGGCTTCTTTTCCCTCCGCGGCTTCGTCCTTGGAAAAAGCGCCGCGCCGGTAAGCATGGTACAGCCAGGTAAGCCCACGGTATGCAACGCGCTCTAAAGGAAGCGCGGAACGGGGAAGAGGCCGCCCATTTCCGGCAATGGTACAAAGCTCGTCAAAGGTCATGGCTGATCTCCTCGATGGTTACCTTTACGCAGGGATTCTCCGTGTACCGCTTGATAACCGTTAAATCGGCGATCTGAGCGTCGTCGTCATAAGCGATCCCATTTAAAGCGTCCGCAACCACCTTCGCAATGTTATCGGAATCAGGCTTTTTTGTGGGGAGAAGGTCTCCGCTTAACGCCGAAATCCTGTCTTTGTTGGAAAATGATTTGGGAACCTGAAATCCCGCGTAAATCTCCATCTTCAGCGCAGGCTTTTGTTTTCCCTGAGTTCTGATTTTCCCACGGGCTCCATACCGTTCCAGAAATGAAGTTTTAATCAGATTTTCGTACAGCA
This sequence comes from uncultured Eubacteriales bacterium, assembly GCA_902478395.1. Classification (GTDB taxonomy): domain Bacteria; phylum Bacillota; class Clostridia; order UBA1381; family UBA9506; genus CABSKZ01. The sequence goes on from CABSKZ010000296.1 coordinate 3,942, forward strand.
CTGTGTTTTCCGGCGTGTAGCTGTGCCCGGTTTTACATGTCCTGGCCCTGGCTTTTCCCTGCGGCTTGCCGGGGATATAGAGCGTAACCAAACTGTTCCCTCCTTTGTTATTTCAGCCTGTAATTTTTATGTGGGTCTTTGGC
>CABSKZ010000297.1 GCA_902478395.1 uncultured Eubacteriales bacterium
ACTGCATATTGCATTGAAACAATGGGCTTTCAATATTTTGAACATACGGTGCTGGTTTCAGCTACCAATAGCAGCGCGGGCTACATTTCTACCAGTGCCGGGCAATTCAAAAAAGGAAATTTTTCTGATGGTGATTTACATAAACGCGGCGGGTTAATTGTCAACACCGCAAACGAAATTGTCTGCTTTATCCCGGACGAACAGCAAACGGAGGCTTATACCGTCAAAGCGGTTTTAGACGGTACTCTTTCCGTTTTTGGACGTATGGAAAATCAACCGCTGGACTTTGAGGACGATACGCCGGTATATGACGGCAATCAAGCTTTAAGATACGGGGATGTTTCCGGTACGCTTGAGATGGGCGATCGGGTTACAGTTTATTATGACTCCACACGGCATATCAGCTATCTCACGCTGGAGCGGGATGCGCTTGAGGGGCCCGTTACCAACCACGGCAGTCATATTTTATCTGAATTTGGCGCAAATGAATCTTGTATCATTTTCCGCGACGGCGTTCGTTCCAGTCTGGATGGTCTGCAAGCGAATGACATCTGCTACTACGACCATCTTTCCGGCACACTGTTGGCATACAGCAAAAAAGCGACAGGTATATATGAATCTGCCTCTCCAACAAAGGATAATATCCGGACGGTTACTTTGTCCGGCAACACCTATGAGGTGAGCGGCAAAGAGGCGTTTGCAAAACTCTCTTCCGGCGGCACATGTGCGTTCGGTGATACCATTACGGTTTTATTTGATAAAGACGGCAAAATCGCCGATGTTGTGTCCGCCACAAGCGATTCGGAAAAATCTGACGGTTTAACAGCCGTATTGATAGATACCGGATACCGCGAGACGGCAAACAGCCTGGGCGAATCTTCATATGTTTACTATGCGGAACTGATGAATCCAAACGGCGAACTGATGGAATATATCACTGACAAGGACTATACACAACTGAACGCTTCTGTTGTACGTGTGTCTTTTGATTCCGGCAAGGCAGCATTGTCTCGCTTGTCTGCCAAAAGCAATTCGCTTAGTGGGATCTTTGACTGGGGCGCAAAAAAAATCGGCACAGATATTCTTGCGCCGGATATCAAGATTCTGGACACCGTAAATCATGTTGATTACACCAAAGGAAAAGCAAAAAAAATATTTCAGCAACGGCTGGATGGCGTAAAAATGGATGGAATTTCTGTTCTGCATCTGAAGAGAAATTCGGCCGGACAGATAACAGAGCTGATTCTGAATAACGCGACGGGAGACCTGTATCAATACGGCATCGTTCTGCGCGCACAGGAGACCTCCGCCGGAATGTATCTTCAGGGGGCATATGACCTGGTGACAGGCGGACAACTGCAGACCTTTGCCACCAACAATTCTATTTTAAATGCCCGGACGGGCCAAGTCGTGCGGGTTGATGTGGATAGCGGAAAGCTTATCTCCATAAAACCGTTGGAGAAACTGGACAAAAGGATCACAGAGGTCGGCGAAACTGCGGTTTACACCGCTGACGGGAAAAAATATCTTCTGGCTGACGGCGCCTGCATTTATCGAAAGATTACAAATCTCGCCTATGATGGGGAACGCTATGAAACCCTGCCGGCAAGCGAAATCGAAGATAACGACCAAGTCAGCGCTTACTACGACAAAGCAGAAAATAGCGGCGGGCGGATTCGGGTCATTATCGTAAAATCAGAATAAAATTAACACCTCGCATCATCTTTAGGGGCGTGGTGAGCGTATCGAAAGAGTCAGCACACTTTAAGTTAAAATCCGCCTTTGGCATCTTTCGCCTAAGGATATTTGTTTTTGTTTAAGTGTGTGTTGTTACCGGTTGATAGACTGACGGTCAGCACTGGCTTGCTGCGGCAAATGCGGCAGACGCCGCTTACGTTCGTACGAACCAGCCCTTCTAAAGAGCGGTTCTCCTGGACAGGTGCCGGGAGAACCGCGATTCTTAGTCAGCGGGGAGAACCGTAGAGCGGCATCTCCGCCCCTCTAGCAGCCCCCTATTCTGCGAATTTTTAATTTATTGCGATATTTCTATTCATATATATTTGAAATGTATCCATAATTGATTACATGAACAACGACGCAAACACAAGCGCAACAATTGTCATCAGCTTTATCAGAATATTCAGTGATGGGCCTGAGGCGTCCTTGACGCGGTCACCGACTGTATCACCAGTCTCAGCAGCCTTATGTGCTTCCGAACCCTTTCCTCCTATTTTCCTTCTTTAATATATTTTTTTGCATTGTCCCACGCGCCGCCAGCGCTCGCCATGAGCACGGTCAGCATGACGCCAGTTACCAATGCTCCTGCAAGCAATCCTCCAAGTGCCTGTGGACCAAAAAACACCTACGAGAATTGGAGAAAGCACCGCAATGAGTCCTGGAAGAATCATTTTATACAGGACAGCCGAGTATTGATATCAACACATCTTGCGTAACCACAGCCAGAACAAGATACTCCATAAATACAGGCCTCCATTCTGATAAATCCGTTTTAATGTCCGATGTTCAGTTTTAGCTATTATTCTATTTTTTCAATCCATATTCCCTGTATGCTAATATCCGTTTTTTCAGGTTAGGATATTTTGCTTTGGATTGTTCTGAAAACATACCAAGAGACAGATCCTTTGTCGCCATTTTCTCATGCCCTATCAGCGCCCAGGTGGAATCTATCAAATGCCGGAATTCCGGTTCCTGCAGCTTCGGGCTCAAAAATTTCTGTCTTGGAGTATTGATGTCTTCTCCGCTGATTTGAAACATTCCATACCGATCGCACAGGGTCATGACCCGTTCCAACTGTTCCAGCGTATTTCGGGATGGCATGTACGTCACCGCGTCATACCCCAGATCATCTATGGTTTCAAAGAGCAAGTCAAGGTAATCGTCCTCAAATTTCTGCGCTTTTTTATCTCCCGTCACACTGGAACCGACGTCTCCTAAATAAGCATATGCGGCGATGGACGAGGTTTCTTTTGCCAGCGCAATAACCTCACGGACCGGAGGGCATTCGTCCGTCGCATCCACATATATTTTCCCGACTAAATCGCTTTTCAGTACACCCAACAGATCATATTTGTAATGTATCTGCTGTTCGTCGAGGAGCAGTTCCTCTACTTTCTGGGAAACCGGTATTTCCAATGTGTTCTTGATAAAATCAACACAGCTTTTTCCTTTCCCGCACTTCTCCACGATTTTTTTACTCAGGGCAAATAAAATATGCCTTTCCGTGACTGTGCCGCCATTTGAATATTCTGAAATCGGAAGCACATCCCGGACGAAATCCAATTCGATTCCATATGGCCGGAACAATTCATTGATGTTATCCACCATCTTTTTGTCCCTCACCAAGCGTGCTTCTATGTAAGGTGCAAAAAATTCGCGGATCCTGCCTATCTGCGTATGTGGAATCCCATGAAGCGCCATATAGGCAATTGATTTTTGATCCGGATTATTGATGCGCCGTCCTTCCAGGGGCGTTCCTGCCATACTGACTCTGCATTCCACACCGATGGTAGTCGCCAACCCCACCAGTTCGCCGGCCTTGATAAATTCCTCGGCGCCGCCGATGGAATCGTGATCCATAATTCCGGCCGTGACCAAGCCTGAGGTATACGCCATCACAATTGCCAGAGTCGGTGAATAGGGGGAAAATGAATATGTAGTATGGATGTGGTTATTCACTTCTTCTTTCGTATCGCTGATTTCGATCTCACCATATTCCATCATATGAGACAGAAACAAAAGCCTTAAATTTTTGTCCCTTTGGTTTAACTGATCCACCAGTTTCGACATAACGACCCTCCCAGAATAATTGATGTAGCGCCAATCGCTTTCCATTCTTTAGAAAGCGACCGCAAATTTTTAACAGACTGATTTGAACGCTGTCGTGCACCTTTCGCACCCATATTATCAGATTAAAAAGATTATAACAGATATTACCGAGCCTGTCAATTTAGATAATTATTTATCAATCTTCCTCTAATTATTCGTCATATTTCACAGCTTTTCGACATGATTTTTGTTTATTACTGCCATATAACGTCTCGTTGCACTGGT
>CABSKZ010000298.1 GCA_902478395.1 uncultured Eubacteriales bacterium
CCCTTGAAGTGGTCGAGGCCGTTCAGCCCCGAATTATTTTTGAGGCTGAGGAGCGAAACAATGATTCGGTTACGCTTTCGTTGTACGGCATCGCAGATGGCTACCATATCAACACACCTTATCTTGTTTCTGGAAACTACCCGAAAAGCAACCGGGAAATGCTGCTCAGTGCGGGCTTCGCGGAAGCGCATGGGCTATCTCCCGGCGATACCTATGATATGCTGCTTAGAGGGACCGGTAAAACGCTCAGTCTGACAATCAGCGGAACGGCCGAGGACCCGGAATGTATGTATCACATCAGCGCAGAAACACTTGCTCCGGACTATACCCGGTATGGATTTGCTTACATGGACGAATCCGTTTTGGCAGATATATTAGGAAAAAATACATACAACCAATTTTGTGTGAAGCTGGAAGAGAATGCGGATAAGGAGGCTTTCAAGGCGGAGATCCACAAAATTCTCGGAGGCCGGCTCCAGACCATTCTTGCGCTCGAGGACAACACAAACGCGCACTTTCTGCTCGACCAGCTTGATATTCTAAGATTGGTTACCCTGCTCTTCCCCATCATCTTCTTTCTGGTTGCAGCTCTTATCATGTTCAGCACGATGAGCCGGGTTATTGACGGTAACCGAACGATGATAGGGACCTTAAAGGCTCTTGGTTACAGCGACAGGCAGATCATGTTTTACTATCTGGGGTATTCTCAGATAGTGGTGGTACTTGGGTACCTGATAGGTGCTCTGCCAGCAAACCGCTTTTTAACGGTTCCTATTAGCGGACTGCTGTTTAATGTAACGCGCCTTCCGCCCTACACGATACAGCTTGATCCATGGTCGCTCGTCATTGCTTTTGTCCTGACGAACATTTTCTGTACCGGAACGGCCTTTATTGTGACGCGGCGGGCCATCCGGGAAAACCCGGCAGAATGCATGCGGCCCAAGCCTCCGAAGGCCTCCAGAAAAATTTTCTTCGAACGGCTTCCAGCTGTCTGGAACCGGCTGAATTTCACACAAAAATATATTGTTCGCAACATCACACGAAACAAGCTGCGGATGCTCATTTGCATCTGCGGCGTTATGGGGTGCATGGCGCTGAACATAACCGCGCTCGGAATCAATGATTCCCTGAACAACTTCTCCTACCTGCTGGGGAACAAGCTGCACCGGTATGATGTGATGGCTGTGTTCAGCCGTGATATCACAACTGGTCAGAGCAGCCACCTGGCCCGTCTGGAAGGGGTATCCGCTGTGCAATATGAAATGACGACCGGTGCGCGGTTCTATTCAGAAGATAAAAAGGAAACCGGAAGCATAACGATTTGTGACGACACTCTGACTCTCAAGCTGTTTGACATCTCGGGAGCCGATACGGTCGATATGCCCAAAGACGGAGCTGTTATTTCCGAAAAATTGGCAAAGAAACTGGGGCTTTCGCCCGGCGATACCCTTTTGACAGAATGCCTGGAAAATAACAAAACACATACGATTCAAATTGTCCGTACCTGCGGAAACATAGATGGAATCTATCTTTCCAAATCCTTCTGGCGCGGTCTGGGGGAATATTTTCTGCCGACCGCTGCGTATTTAAACAGTACAAATCCAGACCAACTACTTGCCCGGCTGTCGGATTACGACTTCGTTTCTACGCAAAAAACACGGAGTGATGTTGTTTCGGTAATTACCAATCAGCTTGTAACAATGAATGTTGTCGTGGTTATCTTAATTGTGTTCGGCGGTATTCTCGCGCTCGTCGTTTTATATAATCTCGGAATCATGAATTTTCTGGAACAAACTAGAAGCCTAGCTACTTTGATGGTGCTGGGATTCCGCGACAAAGAAATCCGTGCTCTTATGCTGACAGAAAACATCCTGTTTGCCGTTCTTGGTGCGCTCTTTGGACTCCCCTGCGGAATTTATCTGCACCGCATGATTATCGGTTCCATTGAGAGCTTCAACATACCGGTTTATGCGACCGTCTGGACTTATGTTGTTTCCGGTATCCTGACAATTCTGTTCGCCCTGATTGTAAACATGGTTCTCAGCAAGAAAATGAAAACCATCGATATGCTGGGCGCATTGAAAAGTGTAGAATGAGGCAAATCAACTCGGAAAGGAGTGCATAATTTGAAACAACGATTTTTGAAATTACAAAAGAAACATCTGATGCTCATTGCTGCCTTAGCCGTCATACTGCTTATCATCGGCCTAGTTGCTGTTGCGCTCACTTTATCCAGGGCAGCTTCCGGCAAAGGTGCTGAAACTGCTGCGGTAATCAGGGGAACCATAGAAAACACGGTCCACGAATCTGGTCTCGTAGTTTTTGACGAGGATTATTCCCTGACACCGCTCGTCAGCGCGCGTGTCACCGCCTGTTTTTTCAACGAAGGTGATACGGTCAGAAAAGGACAGGTACTCTACGAACTTGACAGCTCTGACCTAAGCAGGCAGATACAACAGGCACAAATCAGTTTGGATAAGGCGCGTACCGCACTAAGCCAATGCAAAAAGGCAGAGGAAGATTTGAGTGTACGTTCCCATGTTGCCGGTATGGTGACAGCGCTTTACTGTCATGAAGGTGATTACGTCAGTACAGGCGGAAAAATAGCTGATGTCGTAGACAGCAGAAATCTATTGCTGAAAATACCATTTTTGGTTTCCGATAAAGAATCGCTTTACCCTGGGGCACAGGCCGAGGTCACGATGAGCGACAGCGGATTCACGTTCTACGGAACAGTCAGCAAGCTCTATGACACGCCGCAGGCTTTCGACGGAGGCAAGGAGGGCGTAATGGCGGAAATATCATTGAACAATCCCGGTGCAGTTAAGGCTGGAGAACGCGCCTATGCCCGGGTTGGCAGCGCCATTTCCCTTTCGGATGGCGAATTCTTTCATTTCACAGAACGCGGCATCTACGCCACACAGTCCGGGCAGGTGAAACAGCTTTACATTACGGAAGGCGCATCCGTTTCTGACGGTTTGCTGGTGATGGCAATTAAAAATGACAGCCTGACGAATGCTACCGAGAACGCCGTTCTTCAAGTGCGGGAGGCGGAAACCAATTTAGCCCAATTGCAGGACAAACAAAAGGATTACAGCATTGCCTCGCCTATCGATGGCATTGTGACACAAAAAAACGCAAAACCGGATGATATCGCCTCCCCTTCCGCTCCTATGGCAGTGGTTTCTGATGCCGGACAGTTCTATGTAGACGTAGATATCGACGAGCTTTACATCAACCAGATCAGTCCCGGTCAGAGTGCTGAAATCACCACTCAGGACGTTTCCGGCATCACCTGTAAAGGCATCGTACAACGAATTGACGACAAGGGTCAGGAAAAAAATGGCGTCACCTATTATACGGTCCGTATCCGTCTGGAACAACCGGATGGGCTGCGTGAAGCGATGAATGTCGACGTCACAATTTTTGCAGGCCAAAAGGAAAATGTCCTGCTCATTCCTGTCTCCGCGCTGAAAAATGATACCGTAAAACTGTTGAGAGACGGTGACACGGTGGAGGCCCGGGTCGTCACCGGCAGTAAACACAATGATATGATCGAAATCGTCAGCGGCCTGTCTGAAGGAGAACAGGTCCTTATAGGAGGTGCGTCAAAATGAAGAAAATAATTTGTATTCTGCTAACCGTCTTCCTTTTTTCTCTTCCGCCCGTAATTTCTGCGCAACAGCCGGAAACGCTCGTTCAGGCATTGGGCATTATGGAGGGGTATCCTGACGGTTCTCTTCACGGAGAAGAAATTCTGACGCGGGAAGCATTTGTGAAAATGACGGTGAAAATTCTGGAAAAGGATTTTATCCCCGCCTCTAACGTATCCCCTTATACAGATGTAAACCGGGAACGGTGGTCGTCCGGCTACATTCAGCGCGCCAGCGAGCTTGGGTATTTTTCCGGTTATCCGGACGGGCTGTTCCGGCCAACTGAACCGGTATTGACGGAACAGGTCTGCAAAATTATGCTCAAGCTGCTGGGCTATGAATCTGCTGGAGCCGCCTCCGGCTGGGCACAGTCTCAAATCAGCATGGCGCGCGGAAGGGGGCTGCTCTCGGG
>CABSKZ010000299.1 GCA_902478395.1 uncultured Eubacteriales bacterium
AACGGCGAGCCGCGTACAGATTACATCGTCGGCAATATTACCAAATCGCAGGAAACCGTTTCGCTGAAAGGGCCGAAGAGCATTATCGACGGGATTCAGACCGTTTCGGCGGAAATTGACGTCAACGGCAAGGATGCGGACGTCGAAGAAAAAGAGGTTCCGATAAAAACCTACGGCTCCAATGAAAAGGAGATTAAAAGCTCCTACATCACGCCGAGCGCACAGACCGTGGAGGTGCGGTGCGAGATACTCAAAACCAAGCTGGTAGATATCGTTCCGGTGCTGGCAGAGGACCTGCAGGAGGGAAAATCCACCTTCCAGCTGGATACGAACAGCGTGAAACGGATTCGGATTGCCGGCGCAAGAGACGTCATTGACACGCTGTCTGCCGTTCAAACAAAGCCGATTCCGCTTTCGGCGGTGAACGAGGACGGCGACGCGGCCGCCGAGCTGGAGCTTCCGGTCGGCATCCGGTCGCTCGATGGAGAGAAATTTACCTTCCGGTTTACGCAGGTTGCAGCGCCGTGATTCACAAAATTTGGTCGAGAAATGACGGGCGTTGTAGAATATGCACAAAACAAATGTCGAATTTTTTGTAATTTTATCTAAACAGAATATTGCAAAATCCCATAAATTGTAGTATTATATAACTACACCACAACAAAACACAACTAGCAAAAACTTTTTTCATTTTCCCTCCTTACGTTATATTACGTATATGAGGAACTCCGGAAACCCGCTGGCTCAGGCCGGCGGGTTTTTCCGTTATTTTTTAGAAGCGGCGGGGCCGCCATGTGGGAATGCCGTGCTGAATTTGCACGAATTTTGGAAAATACCACGCGGTTTTGGATTGCAAATTTTCCCGTTATATGTTATGATATTGTGATATAGGAGGGGTAGTATGCTGGAATTGGTTTTAATCAGGCATGGGGAAACGGCAAGCAATATCAAGGGGACGCATCTGGGCACGACCGACGTGCCGTTAAACGAGCGCGGCAAGCGGCAGGCGCTTGCGCTCCAGCGCGTCTTTGCGAAAGAAGAGGTCAGTGCGGTTTATACCAGCCCGCTCTCCCGCGCAAAGGACACGGCGGAGGCCATCGCGAAAAAGCACGACACGTTTGTGGAACCGGTGATGGACTTGATTGAGCGGAATTATGGCATTTGGGAGGATATGACGATAGACGAAATTAGGGACAAATATCCGGAGGAGCATGCGCAGTGGCAGAAGGACTGGATTCATTATGTCATCCCGCAGGGCGAAAGCGCTATGGATGTGTACAACCGCAACGTGTCCGCCGTGCAGGAACTTTTGAAGGTTCACACGGAGGGGCGCATTATCGTGGTGACGCACATGGGCTGCATCCGGAACATTTTGTCGTACCTTTTTCATATGAACGTCGAGGACGGCTGGCATTTCCGTGCGCGCAACGCGGGCATTTGCAGGCTGGAGCTGGACGATTACGGCTTTGCGACAATGCATTCGTTCAACGAAATTTAAGGCGCGCCGCATTCATAACGGCGGAAGCCTTAGCGCGCGGCCCGCATATTTTCGCTGTTTTGTGTGAAAGTTGTGCGAACAGCCGTATGCCGCCGCGCTGAAAGATAGCTGACGAAAAATTTGGCCATGCGGCGCGCACGATGATGGCGCGGCGATGCCCGGATTCGGGAAAACAGGGACAGCTGAACCCGCCGTGCCGCCATGTGGGGTTCGCGCGGAGGAAGATATTATTTGGAGGATTGTTAAATGAACAACGTAAGAAGAATATTTGTGGAAAAGAAGAAGGGGTTCGATGTTGAGGCGTCGCATCTTTTGAAGGATTTGCGGGAGAACCTATCTCTCTCCGGCCTCAAGGAGGTCAGAATCGTCCACAGATATGATGTACAGGGGCTTTCGGACAGCGAATACGCCGCCGCACGCAACAGTATTTTCAGCGAACCGCCGGTCGACGAGGCGTATGACGAGAGCTACCCCGCGCCGGAGGGCGCGAAGCTTTTTGCCATTGAGCTGCTCCCCGGCCAGTATGACCAGCGTGCCAGCTCTGCGGCTGAATGTATCCAGCTTCTGACAAAGAAGGAACCGCCGAAGGTACGCGCTGCGAAGCTGATTGTCCTGTCAGGCAGCTTGTCCGGCGAGGATGTCGAGAAAATTAAAAAATACCTTATTAACCCGGTCGAGGCGCACGAGGCTGGGCTGGAGCCATACACCACGCTGGATATGGAGGCGGAACGCCCCGCGGATGTGGCGGTGGTCACGGGCTTTACCGCGCTTGACCGCACGGGGCTTGCGGAAATGCTGAAAACCTATGGCTTCGCGATGGATTTGGACGACATCCTGTTCTGCCAGGATTATTTTCAGAATTCAGAACACCGCGACCCGACCATTACGGAACTGCGGATGATTGATACCTATTGGTCGGACCACTGCCGCCACACCACGTTTTCCACAACGCTGGAAAATGTTGAGATTGCGGAATCGGCACAGACGAAGCCGATTCGGGCGGCGTATGAGCAATATCTGCACGCGCGGGAAACGCTCTATGTGAACAAACAGAAAAATCTCTGCCTGATGGATTTGGCGACCATCGCGGCGAAGGAACTGAAAAAGCAGGGCTATTTAAAAGAAATCGACGAGTCAGAGGAAATCAATGCGTGTTCCATCTGCGTGAACGTAGATGTGGACGGTAAGGATGAAGAATGGCTCATTATGTTTAAAAACGAGACGCACAACCACCCAACGGAAATTGAGCCGTTCGGCGGCGCGGCGACCTGCCTCGGCGGCGCGATACGCGACCCGCTGTCCGGACGTTCCTACGTGTATCAGGCGATGCGCGTGACCGGCTCCGGTGACCCGCGCAAAACACTGGCGGAAACCTTGCCGAACAAGCTGATGCAGCGGAAAATTTCGACGGGCGCGGCCGCTGGCTACAGCTCCTACGGCAACCAGATTGGGCTTGCGACGGGCTTGGTGCATGAGATTTACGACGAGGGTTATATCGCAAAGCGCATGGAAATCGGCGCGGTCATCGGCGCGGCTCCGAAAAAGAACGTGGTGCGGGAACGCCCGCAGGCGGGCGATGTGGTCATCCTGCTCGGCGGCAGGACCGGACGTGACGGCTGCGGCGGCGCGACAGGTTCCTCCAAAGCGCACACGGCGGAATCACTGGACAGCTGTGCGGCGGAGGTGCAGAAGGGGAATCCTCCGGTGGAGCGGAAACTCCAGCGGTTATTCCGAAACGGCGAGGTGACGCGGCTGATTAAGCGCTGCAACGATTTCGGCGCGGGCGGCGTGTCTGTGGCCATCGGAGAACTGGCGGACGGCCTGCTGATTGATTTGGACGCTGTCCCGAAAAAGTATGAGGGATTAGACGGCACGGAACTTGCAATTTCCGAGTCGCAGGAGCGCATGGCAGTGGTCGTCGCGGCAAAGGATGCGGACGCGTTTATCGCCCACGCGGGCAAGGAAAACCTGGAAGCCACAAAGGTTGCGGATGTGACGGACACAAACCGCCTGAAAATGGTGTGGCGTGGGAAAACCATCTGCGATATTTCGCGCGATTTTCTGAACACGAACGGCGCGACCAAGCAGGCGGACGCGGTGGTTGCCGCGCCGTCCGGCACACCTTATTTTGAGGATTATTACCGCGGGGACGACGTCAGGCAGCACTGGTTTGACATGGTTTCCGATTTGAATATTGCCAGCCAGAAGGGGCTGGCGGAACGGTTTGACGCGAGCATCGGCAAGGGGAGCATCCTGATGCCGTTCGGCGGCAAATACCAGCTGACCCCCGCCGACTGTATGGCGGCGAAGGTTCCGGTTTTGGAGGGCGATACCAATACGGCGACGCTCATGTCCTACGGCTACGACTCGAAGCTGTCGCGCTGGAGCCCGTTCCACGGCGCGGTGTATGCGGTGGTGGATTCCGTCGCGAAAATCGTGGCGGCCGGCGGTGATTACCATAAGATTTATCTGACCTTCCAGGAATATTTTGAGAAGCTCGGCACAGACCCGCAGCGGTGGGGCAAGCCCCTTGCCGCACTGCTGGGCGCGTACTGGG
>CABSKZ010000300.1 GCA_902478395.1 uncultured Eubacteriales bacterium
CATTAAAAATTTATAACAATCGAAATCATTAACGAAAAAAGAAGAAAAAACAACAAAAACATATGTAGAAATGGGGAGGAAAAAACCTGTACCACTAGATGTAGTGCCTATTTCTACGCATAATAAGCCTATTTTGAGTATATAATGCAATTTATAATATTACCATACCCGTGTAAATATGTCAACCCCCAAATTCAAAAAAGCGCAGGGCTTTTTTACCGAAATCTTTTCTGCTAATTTAGTAGATTTTACATAAATGTCACATATATTTGATAAAATGATGATACACTTAAAACGCAATAACAGGGAATTTTACATTTACAGAAACGCTTTCTTCCCTGATGCGTTTTCTGGGCAGGGATATTTATTCCTCGAAATAAAAGGGCAGCCAAAGCAATGGATGTCCGCCCCTCCCGCTACAAAATCAGGAAAAGAGGCTTGTTTGCAATGATACAGGGAATTATTGATATCGGCTCCAACACCATTCGTCTGTCCATCTACCGGTGCGAAGGGAAACGCATCCATCTTCTGCTGAATAAAAAAACGACAGCCGGCCTTGCCGGCTACGCGGAAAATGGCAGTCTGTCGGAAAAAGGTATTCAAACGGCGTGCGTCGTGCTCTCCGAATACCGCGACCTGTTGGAGAACTTCAGCATCCCCGACGTCCGCGCCTTTGCAACTGCGTCGTTGCGGAATATTAAAAACACCCAGGAGGCAACCGATGCGATTTTACGTGAAACGGGGCTGGCAGTGGAGGTTATTTCAGGAAAAGAGGAGGCGCGGCTGGACTTTATCGGGGCAACGCAGGTGCTGGAAAACAGCGACGGCATGTTGGTCGATATCGGCGGCGGCAGCACAGAGTTTGTTTCCTTCCGCAACAGGGAAATTCTAACCGCCTCCAGCGTTCCTGTCGGTTCGCTCAATACGTTTTCTAAATATGTGGGCGGGTTATTTCCGACACCTGTTGAAATCAAATATATCAGCCAGATGGTGACGGAGACAATAGCGGGCAGCAAAGATACCGACAAGCGTCCTCAAAAAATTCTATGCGGCGTAGGCGGCACCGTCCGTTCCGCCGCAAAGCTGAACAACAGTTTGTACGGGCTTGCTTCCGATAATCCTATCATTGCAACCAACCATTTGAAGAAAATGCTGAAGATGCTGAATGAAAATTACCGCGAATCACTAAAAACACTTTTGCGCGTTGTGCCGGACCGGGTGCACACCATTTTGCCCGGAATGGTTATTCTAGCCACAATTGCGAAATACTATAAAAGTGAATCGCTCGTCGTAAGCAGATATGGCGTCCGGGAAGGATATTTAATCGACCGGGTGCTTTCCTGAAAACCGGAGAAGCCTGTCCAGGTTCATCATCTGCCGGCGGACTGTGGGAGGTTTCTATGACAAAGCAGGATTTCCAATATGATATTAGTTTTACGCAAAACCGGGAAATTTCATGGCTGAAATTTAATGAACGGGTACTAGACGAGGCCAGCGATCCCCTTGTGCCGATTTACGAGCGCCTCAAGTTCATATCCATTTTCACCAGCAATCTGGACGAGTTCTTTATGATTCGTGTCGGCAGCCTGTTTGATTTATCCCTGCTAAAAGAAACACATCTCGACAACAAGTGCGGCCTGACACCGCAGGAACAGCTCGACGAAATCTTTTTGCAGATACCTCCACTGTACCGGAAACGAAATAAAATTTTTCAGTCAGTCGAGAAGGAACTTCGAACCTACGACATTTATAATTTGAATATTAAGGAACTGGAAACCAAAGAAAAAAAGTATATTGCGGAATATTTCCGTGAATATATCAGTCCGGTACTTTCACCGCAGATTATGGACTCCCATCACCCCTTCCCCCATCTTGTAAATAAGTCGCTGAACATCGCGGTCCGGATGCGCGGAAACAGGGAGAACCTGTACGGCATCATTCCGGTCCCGCGTTCTGTCCCCCGTGTAATTTATCTGCCTGGCAGCACACTCCGGTATGTTCTCGCGGAAAAGGTCATCGCGGAATATGCCGAAGCTGTGTTCGATATGTATGAGGTGGTTGAAAAGACGGTGTTATCCGTCACAAGGAACGCAGACATTAATCCGGACGATGAGGCATACGACGTCGAGGAGGATTACCGCTACCATATGCGGAAAATCCTGAAAAAACGCTCCCGGCTTGCCCCAGTCCGCCTGGAAACCCGCAACGCCATCAGCGAGGAATTCAGCGAATATCTGTGTGCCAAGCTGAAAATCACCCGGCAGCAGGTCCTGAAAAGCTCCACGCCGCTTGATATGTCTTACGTATTTTCTCTGGCCGAAAAATTTTCAGCCGCCGTGCGCAACAGCATCACGTACGAACCGTTCACGCCGCAGCCGCTGCCTGGACTGACGCAAAAGGACAGCATGGTTCGGCAAATTTTGAAAAAAGATATTTTGTTGTCCTACCCATACGAAAAAATGAAGCCGTTTCTGGACCTGCTCCGGGAAGCCTCTACGGACCCAAATGTCATTTCTATCAAAATTACCATTTACCGGCTGGCGGGCCAGTCGAAGCTGGTGGAACACCTGATAACCGCGGCGGAAAACAACAAGGATGTCACGGTTTTAATGGAGCTGCGCGCACGGTTTGACGAACAAAACAACATCGATTGGTCAGAACGGCTGGAGGAGGCGGGCTGCCGCGTCATCTACGGTTTCGACGGCTTCAAGGTGCACTCCAAAATCTGCCTGATTACCCGGCGCGACAAGGGACGTATCCAATATATTACACAGATTGGCACGGGAAATTACAACGAGAAAACCGCAAAGCTGTATACCGATTTTTCCCTTATGACCGCGGATCCCGAGATCGGCGAGGACGCGAACAACTATTTTAAAAATATGGCCATTTCCAACCTGGATGGCCAGTACGAACATCTTCTTGTGGCACCAAACGGATTGAAAAGCGGAATTATGAAGCTGATTGGTGAGGAAACAAAAAAAGCCGCCACGGGCGGCAAAGGAAATATCTTTATGAAAATGAATTCTCTTACGGACCGGGAAATTATCGACAAACTTTCCGAGGCTTCGCGTGCAGGTGTCCATGTCTCGCTGGTTATCCGCGGCATCTGCTGTCTGCTCCCTGGCATAGAGGGAAAGACGGAGCACATCAGCGTGACAAGCATCGTCGGGCGTTTTTTGGAACATTCCCGTATCTACTGTTTCGGCAGCGGTGCGGAAATGAAACTCTATATCTCCTCCGCCGACATGATGACCCGGAATACCCAACGCCGGGTGGAAATCGCGTGCCCCGTATTTGACCGAACCTGCCGCCTGAAAGTTCTGGAATATATCGATACGCTTCTGCGCGACAACGTAAAAGCGAGACGGCTAAACCGGGACGGCACTTATACCCCTGTAAATTCTTCCGCCGGCGAACGCCTTGATGCGCAGGCTTACCTGATGCAGAAAGCCATTGCCGACGCGGACGATTCCGCCGAGGTCCGCTCCCCCGCAAAACGCTTTTTTCATACGCTCTCCGAACGGCTCCACAAGCATAAAATCTGAATATGAAAAAGGACTGGAAGCTCCAGTCCTTTATTTTTCATGCTTCAAACTTACAGCGCCACCGGCCTGTAAATCAGGTGGAAGATATTCCCCTCAATATCACGGAAGAAGAACGTTTTAATCCCTTTGGACGAAACGCTGACATCCGTTACAACGGAAACGCCCTCCGCTTTCAGTTTTTCCACCATCTCGTCAAAGCCCGCATCATCCACGCTCAGCGCAAAATGGCGGATACCGAAATCCTTCAGTCCACATTCATACTGGTCGGTATCGGCAGCAAAAATCTCTATCATGGAGCCATCCGCCGCTTTTACGAAATAAGTCCCTTTGCCGTTGTCATAAACCACTTTGAAATCAAACATCTTCACATACCAGTCTGTCAGCGCCTTTGCATCCTTTGCGCAGACCGCGATGTGTTCAATCCCTTTTATCATGATGAAACCTCCTTCATATCTCAGCCCCGGGGCTTTTCCCTCCCGGTTCCGGTTATCC
>CABSKZ010000301.1 GCA_902478395.1 uncultured Eubacteriales bacterium
TCGTTGACATAGGTATCATCATAAGCCACGTTTAACAGATTGCTTTTGCTTTCAATATCCATAGAAACGATTCCGCGCATTGAACCGAGCTTGAATTTTACCGCACTTAAATCTGGGGATTTTTCCGGTGAATATTGCAGCTTTTGGTAGGACATGATATCACCTCTCGTTTAGAATTTGCTTGATTAGTATATGCATTATTTGAAATAACATGAGTTAATGAAAGAAATAGCAGCAGAACGTTACCGCTGTTTTAACAAAATTTTTCTATGACGGGTGTAAATGGTGTTGACACAGAACGCGGCCTTTGGTAAAATTCATATATTATAGCGAATCAATCGCTGCCGCCAATATTTCGTTTTCTCGCTGTATCAATTCGGCTAAACTGATTAAGGCTTTCCATCAGGGGCGTTTTCGCGGATTCTTGCTTATTATATATGCAGTAAGAGTGATTGTATTTCTGTTGCATCCAGGGCAGCAATTTCATATTTCACCAAATTGAAGAAAGAGGTAAGCTTTTATAGGTTGATAAAATAAAGCTAATTTTTGAAAATATGTTTGCCTGATGTAAAAACAGGCGATAACAGGCGGGCAGGGAGGATTTTTATGAAGAACTATTTTGTAAGGAAAACGGAAAATGATGAGAGATTTCCTGATAATCAGCAATGGCAGGAAATTGCTCCGTTACACATCGATTGTTTCATGTGGAAATGTGAAAACAAGCCGGAAACAACTGTAAAGCTCCTTTGTTCGGAGGAAGCATTGTTTCTGCGTTTTGAGACAGATGAAAGGCCACTGATTGCGGAAGAACTGCGCGAAAATGGAGATGTCTTCGCAGACAGCTGCATGGAATTCTTTCTTCAGCCGGATAAGGAAGATGCAAGGTATTTCAATTTTGAGATAAATCCACTTGGAACGCTGCATCTCGGCCTAGGGGAGTCACGTGAGAACAGAATCCTGCTGGCCGGAAAGAAAAATTTGCTGGAACTGGTCTCCTGTATAACAACCGATAAATGGATTTTACAGTACCGTATTCCATTTTCCCTTCTTTTGGAGTATGTAAACAATATCTCGCCGGTCATTCGCGCGAATTTTTATAAATGCAATGAACATGTTGGCCATGTGCATTTTGCCAGCTGGAATAAAATCGAGAACGATACGCCGGATTTCCATCGGCCTGAATATTTTGGAAGCATTACTCTGGAAAACCGGGAATAGGAGATGGAAGAGGTATAGATATGAGAGACGTTTGTGTGGGTTTCTGGCGTTCTGGTGATAAAAGATAAGACAAGCGAGGTCAAAATGATAGAATACGAAATAAAATATTCCAGGCGTAAAACAGTTGGAATCTATATTTTACGGGATGGCAGTGTGGAAATCCGCAGTCCAAAGTTTGTTGCCCAGCGTGACATAGAGGCTTTTATCCGGGCAAAAGAACAGTGGATTCAAAGCAAGGTAATGGACCAGAAAAATGCGCTGCTGGCAAAAGAAAATTTTCGGCTTGGCCCTGACTCCAAACTGCTGGTTCTTGGCAGGCAATGCCCTGTGGTCATAAGTGAAAAGAACGCATTCGAAAATGGATGCTTTTATGTTACTGAAGACAAAATGAAGGCGGAGATAGTCAATCTCTATAAATCCCTGGCGAAACAATTTATTCCGGAACGGGTGGCATATTATTCCGATGTGATGAACACTGCTCCAATCAGCGTCAGAATCAATTCTGCAAACACGCGGTGGGGGTCGTGCAGCGCGGATAACCGGCTGAATTTTACCTGGAAACTTATCATGGCGCCGCTGGAAGCGGTAGATTATGTAGTTGTGCATGAGTTGGCGCATACGGTTGAGCACAATCATAGTCCACGGTTTTGGAACATCGTTCGGAACCATATGCCGGACTATCAACGGCAAAAGAAAGCACTGCGTGAGTTGCAAAGCCGTTTGCGTACGGAGGAGTGGGATACGTGGTAGCAATTATAGCGCCAGCCAAAAGGATTAGGCCATATTCTGAGCACGGCCAGATAACCGTCCCCGTGTTTTCAGAGGAAGCGGAACAAATTGTTGAAGCAATGAGACGGCTGGAACCATGGGAGATGGAATCTGTCCTGCGGACAAACGAAAAGATTGCGTTGGAGGCATATATCAATTATCAGAGCATTGGCCTAGGTGTACCTGGAACACAGGCATTATTTGCATATGATGGACTGGTCTATAAAAATATTATACCCGAATCGTTTGATGAGGATGAATTCGATTTTATAAACCAGAAGCTGCGGATTCTCAGTGCGGTTTACGGTGTCCTGCGTCCGTCGGACGGAATCCTGCCATACAGGCTGGAAATGAATTGCAGTCTATCTGTCAATGGAACAGAGAATCTTTACCGATTCTGGGGAAACAAGCTCCACAGGGAATTGTATTGCAGTGCGGCAGTTGTGGTGAATCTCTCTTCAGAAGAATACGCGAAAGCGGTGCGGAAACATCTGCGGCCGCAGGACACATGGATTGATGTTATCTTTTTGTCCTATTATAAAGGAAAATTAAAAACACTGCCTGCTTGGGCAAAGATGGCCCGTGGGCAGATGGTGCGTTATATTGTGAAAAACAGGCTTGAAACGCCGGAGCAACTGAAAAAATTCTGTTGGGATGGATACCATTTCGAAGCATGCATGTCCGAACGCGACAGATTGATTTTTGTGCGAAACTGAAGATTGGAGGCAGAGATGGAGTTTGTTGCGGTTCTTGAAGAGGTGCAGCCGTATCTGTCAGTCGATGACGTCATGGCAGGCGGCGCCTTCGCGTTTTTCGTTTTGGCATTTGCGCTGCTATCCTGTTTTTTGGGGTACCGGCTGCACAATGTTTTAATTGTACTATCTTTTTCTGTCATCGGCTACTTTCTCGGGTCGGTTTTCGGGGTTTTCTTTACAGAGTCGAACCTCCACATCTATGTATATATTTTCATCAGCGTTGCTATCGGTGTGCTGGCCGGCGTATTTTCCCATAAACTACATGGGGTATTTTTGTTGCTGTTCAATGCGGCGTTCTGCTTCGTTGCGGTTTTCAACCTTTTGACGGACACTGTTCCCGCTACTACGGGATTGGCTGCAGGGCTTGTGTCAGGGATCGTTTTAGGGTGCTTGTCTGTCCGGTTTCCGTATATCGTAACGGCTGCCATTACCTCATTTGGCGGCGCTGTAATATCTATTTCATTAATTCTAAACTTCTATGAAATAGAAAATCCTTATTTGGAATTGGGGCTGACCGCGATTTTCTTTGCAGCAGGATTTACTGTTCAGACAATTGTTGAGGCTGTAAAACGACGAAAAGAAAAGGCGGATGAAGAATTTGTGACGGATGGTTCAGACAATGAAGAGTATGATGCAGATGAGGACTGGATTATTATGAATCATCCGAACGAATGACAAGAAAGTAGATGATATGCGGATGGGATCAAGGCCGCATTCTATAAATTAAAAACCGTACCCCAGGGAATCATACTTTGGGATACGGTTTTTTATATTGTACTATCTCTCGGCTATAAAATAGTTATAGCAAAGACATAATATAATAAACGATTCCGGCTAAGACAGATGCGGTAATGCCATAGACGAGAACTGGGCCGGCGATTACAAACATCTTTGCGCCTACGCCGAGGACCAGCCCTTCGCTTTTGAATTCCATAGCTGGGGAAACGACGGAGTTGGAAAAGCCTGTTATGGGGACGATGGTTCCTGCCCCAGCGAATTTTGCGATATTATCATAAACACCAATTCCGGTGAGAAACGCCCCGAGAAACACAAGGGAGACGGAAGTCGCCGTGGATACGGTGTCGGTATCGAAGCCGAGCATTTTATAGCCATCCGAAATCAACTGGCCAATGATGCAGATGATGCCGCCGACTACAAAGGCCCACACCATATCTTTAAACAGTGTGGAGTTAGGCGTTTTTTTATCCACGTATTTTTGATATTCTTTGTCTGTCATTTGATTTTGCATATGCTTCCTCCAGAAATTTAATCAATTGCAAGCATGACCA
>CABSKZ010000302.1 GCA_902478395.1 uncultured Eubacteriales bacterium
AGCGTCTATGTGATAGCAATCCTTACCGGAATCTATCTGGTTTTGTATGGATTTTATTGTTTTTCCAGTTTCATTGTATTGGTGCGCCGTTAGGTCTAAGGAAGCGGAATCCGGGTAAAAAAGCGAAAATCTGTATGAAAATGCCCGTAAATACACAAAGTATTTCACGATGCTTTTGCCTTTTCTTGCAGGAAATTTGCTTTTTCCCCTCTTGCATCCCCGCGCTTAGAAAAATTTTAGATTTTCAGCTCTTGCCGGTTGCAGAAAGCAGACGCCTTGTAGCAGCAAAAACTGAAGGGCGGCATTTTAACAAGCGCGGGGCGTATATGGTCTGGTTCCTTTCGATTTAAACGTAACGGCAAATAATAGTCTGTAGGAGGAATTCTCTTGGACGGAAAACGGCGTAAACAAAGCATTGGGTTCCCGGTTCTGCTGGAAATGATGTTTCCGCGGCGTTTGATGGAAAAAATCAAAGAACAGCTTAAAATTGACGGCAGTAAAGGCGTTCAGGCGGAGCATAATTACATGCGGGAGGGGACGCACAAACGCTACGAGTCCTCAAAATATCGTACAGAGGTCCTGCTGCACCTGAGCGAGGACCCAAACAGCCAATTTGGCCATATGGATTTCGCGTTCGGGAAAAAGGTCTATTCCTATGGCTGCTATGATGCGTCGACACACCGCTTTTTTAATATGATGAGTGACGGCGTATTTGTGGTTTCGCCGCGGGAGGAGTATATCCGGTATTGCCTGACACGGGAAAAAAAGGTCTTGATCGGCTACCAGTTGTTGCTTGACGCGGAACAGGAAAAGAAAATCCGCGATAAGCTGGTCGCCTTCGAAAAAGAACTCCTGGTTTGGCGGCCAAACTTTTACCGCCGTCAGCACGGAGAAAATGTGGACGTCAGCGACGCGGCTAGTTTATTACAGGCCGCCACCGGGGCGCACTTTTATAAAATTAAGCGCCGGAAGTTCAAGACCTATTCCGTTATCGGTTCCAACTGCGCGCTGATGGTGGATGAATTTCTCAGCGTTCTCGATGTGGAACGGATTACCCCGATGGGCATTATCACACCCGGTTCCTGCTACCGCTATTTTGAGAATCTTCTGGCGAAACCCAACAGCATCGTGGCAGGAAGGAAGGTATATGTCACAGAGCAAAAACCGCTTCTGACCGAGTAGCAAAATCTCCTTTTCGGAATATACTGGTATTAATGCATATTCCGAAGGGGGCTTTTTTTATGTTGGAAGGAATTCTGCTGATAGCCGCACTCTGTACGGATGCGTTCGTCGCAAGCATTGCATATGGGATGGATAAAATCAAGATTCCCCTGCGTTCCGCAGCAGTCATCGCTTTGATCGGGACGGGGCTTTTGGCCTGCGCATTGACAGCCTCCGCCTTCATTCAGCAGGCAGTGCCGCACCAGACCTGCGTGGCTGTTAGCTTCATCCTGCTTTTGGTTATCGGCGTTTATAATCTGTTTCAAAACGGCATCAAGGCCTATCTGCGGACCAAAGCTGATTATACGAAAAGATTGAAATTTAAATTCGCGGATATCGGTTTTTTCATCAGCATTTGCCTGGATGAGACCGAGGCGGATAAGGATCATTCTAAGGTTCTGAGCGTCCGCGAAGCCCTTTATCTCGCCCTTGCCCTCTCTATCGACTCCCTTGTAACCGGAATCGCAAGCAATCTGGCCACCCGGCTGATTTTCCCGGTTCTGGCGGTGTCCCTGCTGTTTCACATGATTGTTGTTCTTGCAGGTTCGGCACTGGGGAGGCGGCTGTCGGGCAATCCGCGGCTGAACCTCTCCTGGCTGGGCGGACTGCTTCTGATTGTACTGGCATTTCTGAAAATATTTTAGCGCGGCGCATCTCTTTGTTAGGGTTCTGTAAAATCCATGTAAAATCTGTGTAAACCATCTTGTTAAAACTCCGGCGTCTGCGTATAATAAGAAAAAAACGGTTTTGACAAATGAGGGTTTGATTTGAAAGAATTTTTTGAAAATCTGCTGAAAGGCACCGTCATCGGCTCCTCCATGCTGCTCCCGGGCGTAAGCGGCGGCACAACTGCCATCATTCTTGGAATTTATGATAAAATTATCGCGGCAGTCAGTTCCTTTTTCCGGCATCCAAAACACAATCTGGTCTTTCTCTGCGCGGTTATCGCCGGCGGCCTGTTTGGTATGCTGGCATTCTCTAAAGGGCTGCTATATGTAACGGAGACCTATCCCATGCCAATGCATTATTTGTTTATCGGCGCGATTTTGGGAAGCATTCCGCTCCTGATTAAAAAAAGCACCATCCGCCAAATAACGCCAAAGGCATTTTTCTACCCGGTTATCGGCGCGGTGCTGGTACTCATTTTAGAATTGCTTCCGGAAAACCTGTTTGTATTTTCCGAATTGACAGGACCGGCAGACTACCTGCTTTTGTTTACCGCCGGACTCATCACCGCCGTCGCGCTGGTTCTTCCAGGGCTCAGCGTATCGTTCATGCTGCTGGTGCTCGGCATCTATGAACCAACCCTTCAGGCAATCGGCACCATGAATCTCGCTTTTTTGCTGCCGTTGCTTATCAGCGTTTGCATCGGAATCGTCGCAAGCACAAAATTGCTCGGCACGGCAATGGCCAGGCATCCGCAGGGAACTTTTTTAATCATTGCGGGCTTTGTTCTAGCCTCTTTAAAGAGTGTATATCCAGGACTTCCCACAGGAATGAATATCCCCATCTGCCTTGGGGCCTTTGCCGCCGGGCTGACAGGGATATTATTCGTATCTAAATTTTCCGACTAAGTTACTTAACTGACATCCGCCATATCAAGGTAGATGTGTCCGTTCATCGCAATGAATTCCTTGCGTCCCTGTAGGTTGTCCCCCAACAGGAGGTCGAACATCTCAAAGGTTTTCTGGGCGTCCTCATACGTCACTCGGATAAGGCGCCGCGTTTCCGGATTCATCGTGGTTTGCCACATCATTTCCGGTTCGTTTTCACCCAGCCCCTTCGAACGCTGGAGGGTATATTTTTTATTTCCTATTTTTTCTAAAATTTCCTGTTTTTCTTTTTCGTTATACGCAAAATAGGTGTCCTTTCCGCTGGTGATTTCAAACAGCGGAGATTCAGCAATATACATCTTCCCTTCCTTTATAAGCGTCGGCATCAGCACATAAATCATGGTAAGAATCAGCGTCCGGATCTGGAAACCGTCCACATCTGCGTCCGTACAGATGATGACTTTGCTCCATTTCAGGTTGTCAAGGTCAAAGGTGTTTAAATCCTTGCTGTTTTTGTGCTTGATTTCCACACCGCAGCCTAAAACTTTTATCAGGTCGATAATAATGTCGTTTTTAAATATCTTGTCGTAATCCGCTTTAAGGCAGTTCAAAATTTTTCCGCGCACCGGAATGATGGCCTGGAACTCCGCATCGCGCCCCATCTTACAGGAGCCGAGCGCCGAATCCCCCTCCACAATATAGACCTCGCGCCGTGTGACGTCTTTCGTCCGGCAATCGACAAATTTATTAATACGGTTTGTCATGTCAATTGTGCCGCTGAGCTTTTTTTTCACATTGACACGCGCTTTTTCCGCGCTCTCCCTGCTGCGCTTGTTGATTAATATCTGATCGGCGATTTTTTCCGCGTCCTGCTTGTTCTCAATGAAATAGATTTCAAGCTGGTGGCGCAGCACCTCAATCATGGCTTCCTGAATGAATTTATTGGTAATCGCCTTTTTGGTTTGGTTCTCATAGCTTGTAACCGTCGAAAATGAGTTGGTGACAAGAATTAGGCTGTCCGCCACATCCACAAAGTTGATTTTGCTCTCATTTTTATTGTATTTCCCGCTGTTTTTCAAATACTGGTCGATTTCATAGACAAACGCGTTTTTCACCGCTTTGTCCGGCGAGCCGCCATATTCGAGGAAACTGGAATTGTGGTAATACTCAATCATGTTGATTTCATTATTGAAACAGAAGGAAACCTGCATCTTGACCTTGTATTCCGGCTTGTCCTCCCTGTCTTTA
>CABSKZ010000303.1 GCA_902478395.1 uncultured Eubacteriales bacterium
ACCCACCATAACGCCTGTTACAAAGTACTTCTGAATAAACGGATATACCAGCATAATCGGAATCGTGGAAACAATAATCGTAGCCGATTTTACAACCTCAGAGTCAATCGCAGCAACATCTTGAGCCGAAGTATTCAGGTTGTCAAACTGCGGCGCGGCGTCGATAATGATTTTCCTTAAAACAGCCTGCAGAACATATTTGTCCGAATCTCTTATGTAAATGATGCAGTCGAACCACGCGTTCCAGTGTGCTACCATGGACCACAAGCCGACCGTCATCAGAATCGGAACCGAAAGCGGCAGGACAATCAGCACCAATGTCTGCATTGTGCTTGCGCCGTCGATTCTGGCAGATTCCTCAATTTCCTCCGGAATCCCCATAAAGAAATTCCGCAGAATCAGCATGGAGAAGGTATTAATTCCAATCGGAAGCACCAAAGCCCAAATGGTATTGTCCAGATGCAGGCTTCTGACATTCAAGTAAGAAGGAATCAGCCCGCCGGAGAAAAACATGGTAAATACAATCAGCATCGTAAATACGTTTCTGTGCGGAAGATATTTCTTTGACAGTGGATAGGCCGTCATAATCATCAGGAACATTTCAACCGTAGTCCCGAGCAAAACTCGGATAATGGTGTTTTTGTATCCGGTCCAGATATACTCGTTGCTGATTACGTTTTTGTAGCCTTCCCAGGAAATTTCAGCTGGCCAGAGCTTGAAGCCTATCCGGTTCGCTTCCGCTGCCGTAGAAAAGGATGTGATGATGACCTGCCAGAACGGATAAACCGTTATCAGCGCAAGCAACGCCAAAAAGATGTAGTTGAAGACGGCATACGCCTTTTCGCCTTTTGTTCTTTTCATTTTAATTTACTCCTCTCCGAATCTCTGCTTCGCATTACCACAGGCCATAGTCGCTCACGCGGTTGGAAATCGCGTTTGTCATTAGAACCAACGCAAACGCTATCACGTTTTTAAACAGGCCGACCGCAGTTGAAAAGCTGTACATTGCCTGTTCCAGACCCATCTTATATATGTAAGTGGACAACACATCCGCAACTGAGTACACCGCGGGATTATACATATTGTAAATCTGGTCGAAATCGTCGTTGATAATTTTCCCAACCTGCATAATCAGCATGATGACAATGACATTCGCAATCGCCGGCAGTGTAACGGAAATGGTCTGCCGGAACCGGCCCGCGCCGTCGAGCACCGCGGCCTCATAAAGCTGCGTATCGACATTGGACAGCGCCGCGAGATAAATAATCGTTCCCCAGCCGACTTCTTTCCAGATGGAGCTGATAACCAAAATTCCCCGGAAATATTTTTTATCTCCCATAAAATAAATCGGTTCAAAGCCCATTGCCTTGATAATCATGTTGATAGGCCCGACCGACGGGGATAGAAAGTTAATGATAACGCCTGCCAGCACAACCCAGGAAATAAAGTGCGGCATATACGTCATGGTCTGAACGACTTTCTTAAATTTGAGGCACCGGACTTCATTGAGCATCAGCGCAAGAATAATCGGCGCCGGAAATGTAAATATTAATTTGTAGCCGCTCAATATCAGCGTGTTTTTAAAAACGCGCCAAAACTCGTCACTGCCAAAGGCCATCTTAAAATATTTCAGCCCGGCCCATGGGCTTGCCATTACGCCGTCTAAAATACGGTAATCCTTAAAGGCAATCAAAAGTCCGTACATTGGTTTGTAATGAAATAATAAGTAGTAAAGCATCCCCGGTATCATCATAAGCAGCAGCGCCCGGTGCATTTTGTACGTTTTGAGCCGTGCTGACAACGCCGGATGCCTCACGCTCTTCGTGACCGCATTGGCCTGTTTGGTTCGTTGCATAATGTTCTCCCCTTGCGTATAATGTTTTCTGTTGTTACTATACCACAAGCGTTTTTCCACCGCCAGACGGAAAAAGTTGAGATTGTAATGAAAAATTTGTTACAGGCTAAATTCATATCCAGATGCTGTAAAATTGACCAAGAATATTTTGTGATTCTATCGAAAAATTTATTTTTTCAGCAATGTACGCCCTGACTCGCTTGCATTTTTGTTCAATTTACACTATAATGTAGCAGAGTTCTTGTTGAAAATCACGGGGAGGTGCCGATGAGTATTGTGAAAGAATATCTGCAAAAATTTTTCTCCCGAAAGAAATATTTCCGAAAAACACTCGTCATTTTTACGGTAATTTTATTGGTATGTGTCATTTCCACTGCAACCATTTTAACGCAGTCCATGAAAAAGCCTCTGCAGAATTCCATTTCGAAAACACACCAGACACTGTTGGAGCAGGTCCGCTCACTTTCCGATACGTACATTCTGAACCAAATCGATACCATTATCATCCAAAATTTTCTTAATTTTCAAAACAATAAGGAGTGGAACTATTTTTTCACTATGGACGAATCCAGCAGCCGTGATATGCCCGAGCTGTTCAACACCTATAAATATCTCTCTGAAATTAAAAATAATTATGATTTTTTGGACTCTCTTGTTATCTATAATCCAAAATCCAGAGTCATTATTTCTTCCAACCAGGGCGTATCTATGGTAGATTCCCACAATATTCTCAGCCTGCCCGCCCCTGTTAATCTGGAATATACACAGCGCTTCATTGAATCTGGGGAAACACAGCTCTGGGTGCCGCCCGCTGATAACAAAGCATATTTTCCGGACGAGAATATGCTCACTCTGATCTGCTGCGTCCCCGTCATGCGGACAGCGGATAAATTTAACGGCTGTGTTTATTTCAACATTAATATGAATAAGCTGATCAGCTATATCGATACCTTTTTTACCATAGGCGAAACACAGCTTATGGTGGTAAATCACGACGGCATCCTGTTTGCCTCAAATCAATTCGATATGCAAAAGGATGAGGACTTTTCGTGGTTGACTGAACTCGCAGCGACCAGCCACGAAGGGCTGTCAACTTATAATGGACAAAGCGTCATTTGGGCCAATTCCGCCGCAAACGACTGGATTTATGCCGCTGTACTCCCGGTAAACGCGGTCTATCAGGACATGATCCGTTCCACCCAGTTCGCGATGTGGGTCACCATTGCCGCGATTTTAGTAGCCGGTACGATTGTTTACCTCGCAACCCTGTGGCTCCAGAAGCCACTGCGTAAGCTGCTTTTGAATGCTTCTGAAAGGCTTCCCGAAACCGAATCCGGCGACGAGTTCAAAATGATTGACGATGTCATCAGTCAGCTTTCCACCCGTGTTACCGATTTGGAAAGCACGCTTGACGGCAATCAGGATTTGATTAAGAACCAAATTGTTATGGATATTCTCAACGGAAATATCTCTGGAATTGAGGAGGTCCGTTCACGTCTGTCCATCGTTGGTATTCGTAATCATTATCCGGCGTTCGGCCTGATTTTCACAGAACTGAACAGCCATTCTCTAAAGAGAACAGATTACGAACAACGCGAATTTATTTTTTATAAAACGCTAAATAAACTGGAAGATTTCTGGAATAAAATCGGTGTCTGTCTTTCAATCCGGTATAACAACTACATCATCTCCATTCTGGCAGCGCCTTCCACGGATTATATAGAGCAAATCAATCCAAATGAGCTGGATATTGGAACTAATATGAATCTTGGCCTTTGCCAGCCGGTTGATGATATTCTTCACCTACACGCGGATTTCCAAAGGCTGGATGTTTATATGCAATACGGCTTCATCTATGGCTACGGCAACGTGTTTACCTATCAAGAAATTGACGCCTATGAAAATTCCACCGCTGAATTGCCGAATGGGTTTATTGCAAATATTGAGTCGCTTTTAAAGAGCGGGAAGACGGATGAAATCAAAACGCAGGTGCAGGAGGCAATTCACTTCATCCGGACAAGCGGCTGTTCCTACCACTACACCCAGAGTCTCCTCCTCCAGATTATTAATCTGTTGTGCCAGTGGTCCCGCGAACAGAACTTTATCAACGATAGCTTTTCAAAATCGAAATTGATTTCCGAGTTCAACAGTGCAGAAAACC
>CABSKZ010000304.1 GCA_902478395.1 uncultured Eubacteriales bacterium
CACGACAACAGCCTGTATATTCTCGACAGCGACCTTGCCGCGGCCGGTAGCATTACGGGAATCGCGCCTGGGGAGTCCATCTATTCCTGCCGCTTTATGGGAAAACGCGGATATATGGTCACTTTCCGGGAAACCGACCCATTGTATGTGCTGGATTTATCCGATCCTTATGCACCAAAAATTTTGGGAGAATTGAAAATCCCTGGTTTTTCCAACTATCTGCATCCATATGACGAAACGCATCTAATCGGCTTTGGAGAAGAAAGAACGGTGGCAGCAGCAACAGGTTCCGCGGGCGGCATCCCCACATTCCGCGCGGCCGACAACAACGGCAGCATGAAAATTGCGCTGTTCGACGTGAGCAATCCAGCAAGCCCAAAAACACTGTTTACAGAGTATATCGGGCTTGACGGCACCAACAGCGAGGTTCTTTCAAACCACAAAGCGCTGTTGTTCGACCGGGAAAAACAACTGCTGGCCTTCCCGGTTACTGCGGTGGAAGCGAAGGAACAAAGCGGCTGGCGCTGGTTTAACGGCGCGTATGTGTATCATCTGGATTTAGACAAGGGCTTCTCCCTGCAAAAGAAAATTTCCCACAAACAGGTTACAGACAGCCGCCAGACCGATGTGCGCCGCCTGCTCTACTCCGGCGATTCCCTTTACGCCGTTTCCGAAGGCAGGATTACCGCCTACGACATGGCGGCAGACTACCAGGAAACCGGAAGCCTCGAGGTGCGCTGACCCCGTTGCACTGAAAAGGGCAAAAAATCGTAAAAAAATATTGTGAAAAATTCAATTTTGTGATATGCTAAGAAAGGCCGCGCTGTGTTTCAAATGGCACGCGCGGCCTTCACTCTGGAGAGTTCCCGCAGGGGACGCCGAAGGTGTACGGCGGCTTGCCGCCAATCTCTCAGGCAAACGGACAGAGTTTTAACGGCCTGTCTTCATTCTCCGGAAGCTGTGAACCTGCAGCTTTTATTTTTTTGAGAGGATTGATAGGGAGCATGTTTTCACAAATCAACGACATCATTCAAAAGATTGACGACGCAGTTTGGGGAATTCCGCTGATTGTGCTGATTCTCGCAGTCGGGATTTATCTGACGGTGCGGCTTGGCGGGCTGCAAATCCGCCATCTGCCGAAAGCCCTCCGCTTCATGGTGAAAAATGAAGAGGACGGAGAGGGCGAGGTCTCCAGCTTTGGGGCGCTGTGCACGGCGCTCTCGGCGACCATTGGAACCGGAAACATCGTCGGGGTTGCGACCGCTGTCTGTGCGGGAGGACCAGGCGCGCTGTTCTGGATGTGGATTGCGGCCCTGTTCGGAATGGCGACCAAGTATGCCGAGGGTGTGCTCGCCGTGAAATATCGCGTTGTTGAAAAGGATGGCCACGCGCTCGGCGGACCGTTCTATTACATTGAGCGCGGCATGGGCAAACGCTGGAAATGGCTTGCGAAGCTGTTTGCCTTTTTTGGCGTCGGCGTGGGGCTGTTCGGAATTGGGACGTTTACACAGGTGAACGGAATCGCCTCCGCGGTGCAGAACTTTTTTGACCCGGAGAAGGCTGCCGCCGTTCAGATATTCGGGACCACCTATTCCTGGGCGGTCGTGATTGCCGGCGTTGTTGTCACGCTCTGCGCGGCGCTGGTGATTATCGGCGGCATTAAACGGATTGCAAGCGTTTCCCAGGTCGTCGTGCCGTTCATGGCAATTATCTATATTGTCTCGTGTCTGGTTCTGTTGCTCTGCAACGCACAGGCCATTCCGGGCGCTGTTGTGCAAATCGTGAAGGGGGCGTTTCAGCCGAGTGCGGTTACCGGCGGAGCGGTTGGAACGATTATGCTGGTGATGCAGAAGGGCATTGCGCGGGGGATTTTCTCCAACGAAGCGGGGCTTGGCTCTGCGCCGATTGCCGCAGCAGCCGCCAAGACGAAGGAACCGGTCCGGCAGGGGCTGGTTTCCATGACCGGAACTTTTATTGACACGATTATCATCTGCACCATGACGGGGCTTGCGATAGTCCTGACCGGCGCGTGGCAGGTGGAGGGCCTGGAGGGCGTGGCGGTGACGACCTTTGCTTTCCAAAACGGGCTTCCCTTCCCCTCCGCTATTTCCTCTTTTCTGCTGATGGCGTGCCTCGTGTTCTTTGCCTTCACTACCATACTGGGCTGGGACTATTACTCGGAGCGGTGCCTGGAATACCTTTCCGGAGGCCGGAAATCCATACTGGCCGGATACCGCTGGCTGTATATTCTGGCAATCTTTTTTGGACCTTACATGACGGTGCAGGCAGTCTGGAACATTGCGGATATCTTTAACGGCCTAATGGCCTTTCCCAACCTCATTGCGATTGTTGCGTTAAGCGGCGTTATCGCCAAAGAAACCCGTTCTTATTTTGAGCGGAACCGTTTGGGAAAGTAAGCAGTAAGGGACTCGTAACGTTCTAAAACGTTGGTTCTGCAGGCGGAATTTATCCGCCTGCTTCCAAACGGCTAAACTGCCGCCTGCTGCTTTGGGCAGGCATCCCGTAAACAATGTCTATGAACCGGAACGGCAATACTGCCGTTCCGGTTTTTTATCTTCATCTGCCTGAAAACAGGTATTGTTCATTTTCAAAACCGGCTCTCAAAATTGCAGGCCCACATTTTCTAAGTGCAGCTTTTTTCGAACATAGCTGCGTGCCTGTATCCATTGTTTATGCATTCTTAATTCTTTTCCGCTAGCCCTTTTACCATTTTAACGCCAGCAGTGGTATTCTTTTTGTAGAAGGAGGAATTCATCATGACGAACAGCATTCGCTTCAACCAATATCGTGAAAAGACAGGCGGCCGGAGCAGGCGTTTTCTGTCTGCCCACCCCAAGGTTTTGCTTGTCCTTCTCTCGGCTGCAGTACCGCTGCTGGTGATAGCCGCCGTAGCTGCCGCAGCCGTTTTAATTACGCTTCCGGTTTGCTGGCTGCTGGGCTGGCTATAAAGCGAACCTTGCAGGCCGAACGGCATCTTTATACAATCTTAATGCCCACGCCCTGATATTAACACCGTTTTTAAACGACAGCCATTATACTAATGGAGAAAAGGACGGAGCCATTCATGTTCGATAATCTGACTAAAACGAAGAGGCGTCCGCCGCCTATGCTATCAGCTCCGCTAACGAAGAGGCCAAGGAATCCTTCAACGGAGTTTATACGATAGCCGGCGGGCATTTCTTTGTTTCGATATATATTATGATAAAGGGGGATACAGCCATGTCAAACATCGTCCTGGCTATTGGAGTAATCGCCGTGATGCTTCTGCTCTACTATGTTTATATTCTCATGAAGGGAGATGACCAAAAGTGAATGCAGTTTTGCAATATGTCCTTTATCTTGGGATTTTAGTCGCCCTGGCGATTCCGCTGGGCGCTTATATGAAAAAAGTGATGGACGGAGAAAAGACGTTTCTCTCCAAAATTCTGACGCCGTGTGAAAATCTTGTTTATAAAGTCATGCGTGTCAACAAAGACGAGCAGATGAACTGGAAAAAATATATGGTGAGCGTTTTCATTTTTTCCGGAATCGGGCTTGTATTCCTGTTTCTGCTGCAGCTGCTCCAGGGGGTTCTTCCCGGCAACCCGCAAAAGCTGCCGGGCGTGCCGTGGGATTTATCCTTCAACACCGCCTCCAGCTTCGTTACCAACACGAACTGGCAGGCATACAGCGGCGAATCTACCCTGAGCTATCTGACGCAGGCCATGGGGCTGACCGTTCAGAATTTCGTTTCGGCTGCGACCGGAATCGCGGTTCTGTTCGCGCTCATCCGCGGCTTCATCAAGGTGAAATCGACCGGGCTGGGCAGCTTTTGGGTGGACATGACGAGAATCGTCATCCACATTCTCATTCCGCTCAACCTGGTGATTGCAATCTGCCTGGCGGGCGGCGGTGTCATTCAGAACTTAAAACCCGCCGAAACCGTTGCGCTGCTTGAGCCTGTCGCGGTTGACGCGGAAGGTGAACTGATTGAGGGCGCGGTAATCGATGTGGA
>CABSKZ010000305.1 GCA_902478395.1 uncultured Eubacteriales bacterium
GCGCCAGACGGCGCTCTCCATTCCGGGCGGCGAAGCAGTGGACTTGGAACGGGTAAAGTCACCGCTTACATTCGCAACCATGCGGGAATATCTCGTAAATGTAAATGAGCGTTTATTGTCCCTGAATCAATTGGCACACACCTATATGCAGAGCCGAAATGATACATATGTCATGGAGCTGGCAATTCAATATATCCGGAGAAACTATCCGAAGCCTATTACATTAGCAATGGTTTCCAATGAGGTTTCCCTGAATTATGCATATTTCTCTACCATGTTCAGCAAATACACAGGAAAAACGTTCTCTGAGTATTTGCGGAATACGCGGATGGAGAAGGCCAAGGAGCTGCTTCGTCAACCGGACATCTCAATTGCCGAGGTGGCCGCACAGGTTGGATATGAAAACTATAAGAGCTTTTATCGGGCGTTCAAGGACGCGGTAGGTACAACACCTGTGGAATACCAGCAAAAGAAATACAGGATCCACAGAGAAGATGAAAAACAGTAGCCAGTAAGGGGTGTATGGAATGGGAAGCGGATTTCTGGACGATATGGGGTCCTTTCGGATAGAGCATGGGGAGAAAAACAGGCTGAATTATTTTCCCCTTGCCGCAGAAAACGGCGTTATGGCAAGCATAACGCCGGAATTAAAGGGTGACTTGAAGCGGGACCAAAACAGTTTTGTGCTGCCGCCGGCCAGTGAAGAGGATCTGCGTTCCGGCATGGCGGGGGGAAATTTTTGGTGCAGATTTGAAAACGGCGAATTGTGGTCGGCAGCAGGAATGAGCGCCGCGCAGATTGCGGAGGAATTTACGCCCGCGGAAGAGAAGTGCATAGTGGAAGCGGGGCTGCTGTGGCATAGGACTGTGCGGGAAAACCGGACTCGTCAATTGCGGGCAGCTGTGACCAGCTGGGTCCCCAGCGCAAACGGAACGGTGGAGATCATGCAGGTAATATTGGAGAATTGCGGCGAAGAAACCCTCCGCTTGACACCGACAGCTGCAATCCCACTCTATGGGCGCAGTGCGGATAATCTGAGGGATCACCGCCATGTGACCTCTCTGCTGAATCGAGCGGAAAGCCGGAAGGAAGGCGTAATCCTCACACCGACCTATTCCTTCGATGAGCGTGGGCACACACCCAATCAGCGAAGCTATTTTGTATTTGGCATAACGGAAGACGGGAAATCTGCGGAAGCGGTCTGTGCGGACCTGGATCGTTACACAGGCGAAGGAAGCCTGATCATGCCGGAGTGGGTTGCCAAAGAGCTGCCTGGTGATTCCCTTGGTGGTGAAACGGCAGGAAAAGAAACAATTGGTGCGCTGCGTTTCCCGGAGACGGAGTTACGCCCGGGAGAAAAGCGGGAATACGATATTCTTGTGGGTACAGCGGAAGATAAGGCAGCTGCGGAGCAAATTGCCGCCGTCTGGCTTTCCCCGTACAGAATCCGGATTTCCCTGGAAGAGACAAAGCTCTGGTGGGATCAGGTGAATCCAATCCGCACCCATACGGGTGATTCAGACTTTGACAATATTCTGCGCTGGATCGGAATTCAGCCAACGCTGCGTAGAATTTATGGCTGCTCGTTCCTGCCTCATCACGATTACGGAAAGGGCGGACGAGGCTGGCGTGACTTGTGGCAGGATTCTCTGGGACTGCTTTTGAGCGAGCCTGAGACAGTGGCGGATGACCTGGTCGCCTATTTTGGCGGAGTCCGTTTGGACGGGACGAATGCCACCATCATTGGAAATCGTCCGGGAGAATTCAAGGCGGATCGCAATGGAATTCAGCGAGTCTGGATGGATCACGGTTACTGGCCGGTACTGACTATCTGGCAATACATCCAACAAACAGGCGATATTGAGATCCTTCTGAGAGTGGCACCGTTTTTTCAGGATGGTCTCGGAATGCGGGGGACTCAGAGGAATGCCATCCAGGCAGACAGGAGCTGCACAGGGACCGTTGCGGAGCATATGCTGCTGGAACAGCTGACCGCATTCTGTGAAGCGGGAGAACATGGCCTGCTTCGGCTTCGGGATGCGGATTGGAACGACGCTTTGGATATGGCACCTCAACGCGGGGAGAGCGGTGCGTTTACATCCGCTTATGCCGGAAGTATGGAGCTGTTGGCGAAAATGCTGGAAACTTTACGGCAGACCGGAAAATGCAGCAGTATTGACCTGCCAAAGCGTTTTGAAATCCTGCTGGGGGAAGAGGACAATTGGGCTTCCATCGCATCGCGTAGAGAGAAGCTGAATCGGTTCTGCGCGCAGTGTATCCAAATTCCTGATGATGACCGGATTCAGATCCCGTTGGACAAAATTGTACGGCATTTGGACTTGTGTGCGGACACGCTGAAAGCAATCATACGGGAAAGGGCATGGATTCAGACGGAGCAGGACGGATGGTTCAACAGCTACTATGATAATTACGGTACTCCACTGGAATGCGGGACGCCGGGGCAAGAACGTATGATGCTGACGGGACAGGTATTTACAATCCTGGGCGGGGTAGCAACGAAATCGGAGATCCCTCAAATCTATCATGCGGCCAGGCGGCTACTGTATGCGCGGCAGGCAGGCGGATTCAGACTGAATACGCGGCTAAATCCAGAAGATTTCCAAATTGGCAGAATGCTGGCCTTTGCCTACGGGCATAAGGAAAACGGCGCGGTGTTCAGCCATATGAGTGTCATGTTTGCATATGCGCTGTACAGCCGGGGGTATGCCAGAGAGGGCTTTTCGGCCATAGAGCCAATTTGGAGACTTGCGCTGGATTCTGAAAAGAGCAGGATCTATCCGGGGATCCCGGAATACTTTGCCCCGGATGGCCGGGGTATGTACCCGTATCTGACGGGCTCCGCAGCCTGGATGATGCTGTGCGTGGTGCAGGAAATGTTTGGCGTCCGCGGGGAAAATGGAGCGCTGTGTCTGCGGCCTCAGCTGCTGCCGGAACAGTTTGACGTGCGGAATCGAACCAGCATTATTTTGAAGTTTGGCGGAAAGGCATTCAAGATTGTATACACATTGTTGGAACGCCTGGAGCCTTCCGAATATACAATTGTGAAGGCAGAGCTGGACAATATGCCAATAGCGGATGGACGTATCCTGCCTTCTGAAATGGGAGCATTGGACAAAGAGAAAATACAT
This sequence comes from uncultured Eubacteriales bacterium, assembly GCA_902478395.1. GTDB lineage: Bacteria > Bacillota > Clostridia > UBA1381 > UBA9506 > CABSKZ01. Next base: position 3,150 of record CABSKZ010000305.1, read on the forward strand.
ATTGTGGAAGCTTGGCTCGGGAGAAAAGTACAATGATCGATATCATAAAAGACTATGACAGTCAACCGGCATTTGCCGATTTTTTACCAGGAATTGCGGGGGAGAATGGTATCCCCGCATGGTGCTTTTTCGTAAATCGGGGGCAAGGCGTTGCGAGTTTTGGCACGCAGGATAAGGATCACCCGATCATGGAATTTCGGCCGGCGCACACAGCGTGGCAGGATGTCCAGACGAAGGGCTTCCGTACTTTCTTGAAGTACCATGGGCATGTGTCGGAGTTGTTTGTGAATGCACGGGACAAACAGATGCTGCTTGGGGCAAACAGCTTGACGCTTCAGTGCCGGGAAACGGATGCCCCGGTTCGTGCCCAGGTCCAGTATTTTATTTTACCGAATGCGTGCGTTGGAGCGCTGGCAAGGACGCTGACAATTGAAAATACTGGCAACGGCGTATTGGATTTGGAGGTACTGGATGGACTTCCGGCAATTGTTCCCCATGGGATCGGAGACTGGCATTTGAAATGCATGACCCAGACCGCAAGGGCCTGGATGGAAACGGTAGGAGGCGAAACAGGCGTCCCCCGATACAGGGTACGGGCAAGCCTGGAGGATAGTGCCCGGGTCGAGCCGATCACCGGTTTTGCGTTTGGATTTTCTTGTGTGGAGGAAGGAAAACGACTGCCTGTCCTGTGGGACCCGGAAGCCGTTTTCGGACAGGATACTTCCTTTGCCCATCCGCATGGATTTGCGCGGATGGATTTGCCGGAGTTGATTTCGGCACACCAGCGCTGCCAAAATCTGTTCCCGTGTTTCTTTTCAGGTGCGCG
>CABSKZ010000306.1 GCA_902478395.1 uncultured Eubacteriales bacterium
GGTGTTTTCCATAACAAAAGCCGCTGCCGTCTGGAAAAACCAGATAGCAGCGGCTTGTTTCTTTTCAGCAGCGCGCGTCACACAAGCGCGTGCATTGCACCAATTGTTTTCCGGCAAAACGACGAAACGCAAGGGCGTCCTTGGCATACAGGGGGGGGCGCTCAATAGCGGACTCTCCGCAAACAAGCCGCAAGGCTGAAGCGATCACCGTTCGTTGTGCATGCCGCCTTCATCGAATATGCTTTGCCTGCCGGCATAGGAGCGCCGCAATTCCAGGCTTCTCCCGCTGCACACTTCTTGTGTTGCATTGACCGAAACCTCTGTTATATATCCGCGCATTCCGCCCAAAACCTCTTTGCATTGCCTTGCCCGAATTTCTGTCACTATCCGCGCGTTCTGCCTCACACCTCTTGTTCCGCTTCGCCGTCAGTGAAAATGCCCGGCAGAAGCCCTTCCTCCTGTACGGCGAATGCCCGTGCGCCCTTGAATATCCCCAATCCGGATGTGGTAGCCCTGGTGCAGAACCGCCTCCACCAGCTCCGATTCCGTCAGAATTTTCACCAGTTCCAAATTTTCGTCCACAACATGAATCATGTAAAAATTATGATAGCTGAGCATTTTCAAAATTCTGTGCGCGGAAACATGCTCCATAGCGGAAATGCTTCTGGAAACCATAACGCCGCTTTTCATCAGCTTTTCCTTGGAATACAGCAGTTCCTTCATGATAATGAAGTCGTTATTTCTCTTCTCCTCCACCATGTTAAAGGCCAAAAACGCGCCGACCATGACAAGGCTGATGTTGAACCGCGTGAGCACAATCAGGCCCGCCCCCAGCACAAAAATGGCGGCAATCACCACGCGGGAGAGTTTTTTCATAATGGACAGCCCGTTGATATAGCCCAGCTGCCAGGTGAGGACCGCCTTCACGACACGCCCGCCGTCCAGCGGAAGGACAGGCAGCAGGTTGATACAAAGGGTGATGATGTTTAAATATTGATACAGGAACATGCTCTGTTCCGCCCAGATGTAGGTGTGCTTCAAAACCGCGCCTACCCCCAGCATGACTACGTTTGCAAACGGCCCCGCGAGCGCGATGAGGATTTCCTTCGCCGGGTTTTTAATGATGTTCCCCTGCAGCCGGAGCGTCATTCCGAACGGCATGACGATGATGGACCCGACGCGCACCTTCAAAAGCAGTGCGGCGAACAGGTGGAACAGCTCGTGAACCGTCACGACGGCATATGCCATCAGGAGCGTTTGCAGCGCGCCCACGAAATACGCGAGGACGAACAGCGGAATAACCAGAAGGTTGATGTAAAAGAAACGGGTAATTTTTATCATCGGTGTCTCCCTGTTGATGTAGAATAGATGCGGGTCAGAGCGCCGCGCCCGCCAGGCGGACGTGCAGGGCGCGGGCAGCAGCCATTTCGCCGTCACTTGCAGTCCTGCACGTTTTTTTACCCACAAGCCAGCCGAACACATCGTTAAACGGGCAAAACGGCGGCGCACAAGCGCCAATCCACTACAAACATAGACCAAGCCGCCCCGCGCCTTTGCCCCTTCCCGCAGGAAAATTGCTCTTTTTTCGCCTGTGCGAAGGAAACCGTTTCAGGAATGCACTCCGCGGCGTGCGGCAGTCTGAAGCGTTCCATCCACTTTCGGGCGAGGTTTGCTTTGTCGCGTTTTTCCTTTTTATAGAAAAACACACGCCCGCTTCCTTGCTTCTTTTCGCACACGCCCTTTCGGGCGGCCGTCTGGCAGCACGACCAAAAAAACTCGTCCGCCCAGCTGCAAATGGCCCTCTGCCGCCTTCTGCGGGCCTGCGCCAGCGGCATAAAGCGTCAAAACCGTCCGGAAAACTTATTCCTTCTGAAACGTAATAAACGCCTCCGGGTCCAGAGAATTGTCCTCCTCGCGGATTTCAAAGTGCAGGTGGCTCCCTGTCGTCCGGCCCGTGCTCCCAACCGTCGCGATGACCTGCCCTGCCTTGATGGTGTCGCCCTCGAGCGGCAGCACCTTGTCGCAGTGCCCGTAGAAGCTGAAAATCTTTTCACTGTGTTTCACCAGCACAAAATTGCCGTAGTCCTCGCTCGTGCCAACCTCCGCCGCCACGCCGTCCGCCGCGCATTTAATTTTATCCCCGGTTTCCCCCGCGAGGTCGACGCCATAATGGAACTTCTCCTTGTTGTCTATTGGATCCGTCCGCAGCCCAAACGGGGAGGTAACTGGCGCGTCGAGCGGCGCAACCATGTTTGCGACGGGGTCCAGCCCGTTCGGCTGCTGTGCCGCATCCTTATTCAGGATATATTCGTCTACAAACTGCTTCATCTGCGCGCCGAGCTGCTGCACGTCGGTTGTTTCGTTCAAAATGAACCGGACGCTGCTGCGCGCGAACTCCAGTTCCTCGTTCGGGTACAGCTTCACCAGCAGCAGGGCGACAAAAATTAGGATACAGACCATTGTCTGCTTGGCCATCGCCTGCTTGTAATCCTGTATTTTCGGCTGGTTCGCCATGCGCCCCCTCCTCTGCGGCGGCTGATGCGTTCTCCTTCTGTAAACTTCTTCCATAGCGGTCTCCTTCCCCCGTAAAAAAATGTAGGCCCAATGCCTTTGCTTGCAAATTATTTTTATTCCGCCCCGCTTGGCCCGGTTTGCCGCAGCGATTTTCAGCGGTTTTGCAGTGCGTTCCGGCCTGTCGGTCAGAATCTAAGCCAGCCAACCAGGGCGGTCCGCGCCAAAATAAGTTTTCTTCCCCTGTGGGCATCAGCACGCCTCATCCATCAACCCAGGCGGGCAAATCCGTTCCGAGCAGGTCATGGCCAGCAATGGGCTGCCGCCCAAAGCCGCCGGGCCGCACAGCGATTCTAAAACCGGTTTGGATAACGCCCCGGCAGGCCAAAAAGAAAACAGGCCGGCTAGTATCAATATACTAACCAACCTGTCCAAATATGCCAATTCAATCAGAGAAACGGGAAAAATCTTTTTTCTATCCGCCGCAGCGGCCGAGGCGCTTGCCTCTGTTTCCCTTTCTCTGCCAGCAGCGGCTGCGGCCCCGCCGCCTTCCTGCTCGCACAAGGCTCTGCAAAAGCGGGCCGCCGGGCGTGGTGGCCTGCCGCCAGCCGCCGCAAAAATTTATGGAACGATTTATGGCAACACCGCACTGTGAACATGCGTGTATTGCACAATCAAATTTTTCGCCAGGTGTATAGAAACACAAGGGCCGCCGCCCTTCGTGTAAAATGACGGAAAATATGTAAACAAGATGCTGTTAAGGCTTTCGCCGTTCGCCGCGCGCTGCCTTAGGTAAACGCTGCTGAATTGGTGTTTCAACAAGATGAAGGATGCATCCGCCCCCGAATGTTTCCGGGCCGGAACCCACCGCCTAAAGGTGTGGTTTTGCAAAAATTTCGGGAAGTTTAGGCTTTAGGGAGCCGCAGGCAGGACATTCTCGTGTCTTGCCGGCCAGACTATGAGGAAAAAACCATATATTCCTCATAAGGAACGTCGTCGATGCCAATGATGGATTCCAGCACATCCAGTACGCCAACCGGTGTGACCTCATTCCGTGCGAGCTTCTCAATCGCCGCCTCTGTTTCCCGCCTGGTACAAAAAATATCGTATATTTTTCTGTATTCCATTTTGGAAGCATTCTCCGCGTTGCTATGCTTGCACACCTCAATGCCGTAGGTATTTACACTGAATCCGTCCGCCCAGATGTCTTTCTCTAAAATGTAATAGTCCAGATAAAATTTGCAATTGTCCAGTTCGGATTCACAGTTAACCACAACAGATTTGTACAACGATTTACTTCCCATTTTAACTCTCCTTCTAGATTTAGTATTTTTCTGGAACTGGACTACATTATATAGTACCCGTTTTGGACCGTCCATATCCACAAATCACATAATTCGACAAATTACTGTGACATTACCGTAATAATACTACCTTTTAGGATTATTTTGTGTACATT
>CABSKZ010000307.1 GCA_902478395.1 uncultured Eubacteriales bacterium
CCTTTAAACGTCCGCCCTTCCTTGTTCATGGCCTTCATTGTAGGAAGAAAGATTTCCTTCATACAGGTTTCCTGCAGTTCCTTTGTATAAATCCGGCTAGGCGAAAAAGTCCCCATTCCACCTGTGTTCGGCCCTTCGTCGTGGTCATAGGCGCGTTTATGATCCTGCGCGGAAACCATCGGACAAATCGTCTTTCCGTCCGTAAATGCCAGAACAGATACTTCTTGTCCAGTCAGGAATTCCTCTATAACAACGCGATTCCCCGCTTCGCCAAAAGCCTTGTCCTCCATGATTTCGCGAACGGCAGCTTCCGCTTCTTTGCGGTTGTTAGCAATAATGACGCCCTTTCCCAACGCGAGCCCCTCGGCTTTTACAACCGTAGGATAGGAGGTGTTGCGCACATATTCCAAAGCCGATTCACTATCGGAAAAAACCTCGTATTTTGCCGTAGGAATACTATATTTTTTCATTAAATCCTTGGCAAAGACCTTGCTTCCCTCAATAATAGCCGCGTTTTGCCGCGGACCGAAAGCACGGAAGCCCTCCGCCTCCAATTTGTCCACCATGCCAAGCATGAGCGGATCGTCCGGTGCGACAACAGTTAGGTCGATTTGATTTTCCCTAACAAAACTGACGATACCTTCCACATCTGTCGCCTTAATATCCACACATTTTGCAAGTCCGGCAATACCGCCATTCCCCGGAGCCGCATACAATTCCGGTTTTTTCGGGCTCTGCGCCAGCTTCCAGAGAATGGTGTGTTCCCTTCCGCCGCCGCCAACTACCAATACCTTCATTGAATCTATCAATCCTTTCCAGAATCAAAGTTCTGCTTTCCAATTAATGTTTGAAGTGCCGCATTCCAACGAATACCATCGCGATACCAAATTTGTCGCAGGCATCAATTGACAGCTGGTCATTTTTCGAACCACCAGGCTGAATAATTGCTTTCACACCTGCAGCCGCAGCCGCCTCTACACAATCTGGGAACGGGAAGTAGGCATCAGACGCAAGGACTGCGCCTTCCGCGCGGTCACCAGCAAACTTCAGCGCGATGTTGGTCGCCATGATGCGGTTTGTCTGTCCAGGTCCAACACCCAGCGACATCTTATCCTTCGCAACAGCAATGCCGTTTGATTTTGCATGCTTGACTACCTTCCAAGCAAACTTCATGTCCTCAATCTCCTTTTCCGTCGGCTGTGCTTTGGTGACGACTTTCCAGTCTTCTTCATGATACAGTTCCACATCCTTCTGCTGAACAAGCAGACCGCCCATGACCTTTTTCATGTCAAACTGATTGATATCCATCTTTTTACTGATTGTCGGCAACTCCAACAACCGGATATTTTTCTTTTGCGTCAAAATATCAATTGCTTCCGGCGTAAAGGAAGGCGCAACAATTATCTCCAAAAAGATCTTGTTCATTTCCGTTGCTGTTGCCGCATCGATTTCCCTGTTAGCGGCAATAATTCCGCCGAATATGGAAACCGGGTCGCCCTCATACGCACGCAGATACGCCTCGTGAATGTCTTTACCAGTGCCGACGCCGCATGGATTCGCATGTTTAGACGCTACTACCGTCGGCTCGTCAAACTCCTTCACCAGGTCAAGTGCGCCGTTTGTATCGTTGATATTGTTATAGGAAAGCTCCTTTCCATGCAGCTGTTTCGCTGCAGAAAGCGTCCCTTCCACATTGCCCATTTCCTTATAAAAGACTGCCTGCTGATGCGGATTTTCACCATAGCGCATATCCTGAACCTTTTCAAATGTCAAAGACAGCGTTTTCGGAAACAGTTCCTTGCCAATCTGCTGGCGGAGATAGGTGGAAATCAGCGTGTCATAGCTGGCGGTGTGCTCAAACACCTTATAGGCAAGCCCGAATTTTGTTTCTTTTGAAACCTCGCCATTTACTTTATATTCTGCCAAAACCGTTTCATAGTCTGCCGGATCCACAACGACCGCGACATCCTGATAGTTTTTTGCAGCGGCGCGAATCATAGTTGGACCGCCGATATCGATATTCTCAATCGCTTCCTCCAGCTCCACGCCTTCCTTCATTATCGTCTGCTTAAATGGATAGAGGTTAATGGCCACAACATCAATCGTATCCACGCCCAGTTCTTCCAGCTGGCGCATATGCTCCGGATTGGAACGCATGGCGAGAATTCCTGCATGGATTTTCGGGTGCAGTGTTTTCACCCTGCCGTCCAGACATTCCGGAAAGCCCGTGATGTCAGAAACGCCCGTAACAGCGAGACCAGCGTCCTTTAGCGCTTTTGCCGTGCCGCCGGTCGAAACAATCTCAAATCCGAGGTCAATTAACCCCTTTGCAAATTCCACCACTCCTGTTTTATCTGATACGCTGATTAATGCCCGTTTTGCCATGTAAAACCGCTCCTTTTCTTTTGTTTAATCACAGCTGCGCTTCTTTGCGCATGTTCATTGTTGTATAACGACTCTGCGTCCCTCAACGGTCAGTTTGCCGGCACAAAGTAATTCCACCGCCTGTGGGAGGATGATATGCTCCGCCTGCTCCATTACCCGTTTCTGCAGCAGCTCCGGTGTATCTCCTTCTTCCACAGCAACCGCCTTTTGCAGGATGATCGGCCCGCCGTCCGTAACCTCATTCATGAAATGGACCGTTGCGCCCGTCAGCTTCACACCATATTCCAATACCGCCTTATGTACGCGCAGACCATAAAATCCTTTTCCGCAAAAAGACGGAATTAATGCCGGATGTACGTTGACCATTTTATTTGGATACGCTTTGATGACCGTTTCCCCCAGAATATACATGAACCCTGCAAATACAACTACATCAATACAATGCTGGCGCAATGCAGCCAGAATTGCTTCGTCAAATTTTTCGCGTGCTTCAAACTGTTTCGGATCGACTACCACGCTTTCAATCCCATACTTCTTGGCGCGTTCGAGCGCGTATGCGTCCGAACTGCTGGAGATGACACAGGTCACCTTTCCGCTTTTGATAATCCCGCTGTCCTGCGCATCCAAAATCGCCTGTAGATTGGTTCCCCCACCGGAAACCAGTACGCCGATGTTCAGCATAGCTCTACCCCGTCCTTTGCCGTTCCTTTTACAATTTCGCCAATTACGAAGGCTTTTTCCCCATTTTTCCGGAAGCATTCCACAGTTTTTTCTGCATCCTCTTTTGCTACCGCCAGTACGAGGCCGATCCCCATATTAAAGGTGTTAAACATATCCCGTTCACTCAGCCCTGCTAATTTTTGCATCAACGGAAAGACTGGAAGAACCTCCCACGAATCCTTGTTGATTTTTGCCTTCAATCCGTCCGGAAGCATCCGGGGAATATTCTCAATAAAGCCGCCCCCGGTAATGTGGGAAACCGCATGGATATCTGCCTCCGCAATTGCTGCAAGGAGCGGTTTTACATAAATTTTTGTTGGCTTGAGCAATTCTTCGCCAAGCTTGCAGCCCAGCTCTGGAAATTCCTGCTGCAATTTCAATGCCGCATCCTCTTCGTTCAGGCCAAACACCTTCCGCACCAGAGAAAAACCATTGCTGTGGATACCTGATGACGCAACGCCGACCAGAACATCTCCAGCGGCTGTTTTCGAACCGTCTATGATTTTCTCCTTGTCGACAATGCCAACGGCAAACCCCGCAAGGTCATACTCGTCCAGCCCGTAAAATCCAGGCATCTCGGCGGTTTCTCCGCCAATCAGAGCCGCGCCGGACTGCACACAGCCATCCGCCACACCTTTTACAATTGTCGCAATTTTTTCCGGTACATTTTTTCCAACCGCGAGATAGTCCAGGAAAAAAATCGGTTTTGCACCGGAGCAGGCAATGTCATTTACGCACATCGCAACACAGTCCTGTCCGATTGTATCATGCTTGTCCATTAAAAACGCAAGCCGCAGCTTTGTCCCAACACCGTCGGTTCCTGAAACGAGGACGGGATTTTGATACCCTGCGCCAATTTC
>CABSKZ010000308.1 GCA_902478395.1 uncultured Eubacteriales bacterium
GATAAGTACCACTTTTCTATTATCGCTTTTCATACCCGCCGCTTCCTTTCTGTCAATTCAAAGTGTAGATAAATTTATGCTTTCAGGCTTCGGACATTGATAGAGCCATCAAACACGTTTGCCATTTTCAGAGCCTTAAACAGGAGCATAGCAAATGTAAAATCAATACAGTGATGAATCATTGTAAATATACCGGTGGTAAGCCATATCGCCGTAAATGCGTTTCCAAAAAACAATGCAACTACAACTTCGCTAGCGCCATGGATGAGCATGGTAATGCCGACAACCAAAAAGATGTTCCAGTTATTTTTTAGCATATAGTATCCAGCCAGCCCAAAAAATACATGGGTCAAGGCGCGCAGGGAAACAACAGGGAACATAACGGGTGCAAAACCGATGAAACTCCCAATTGCTGTACACACGACAACAAAAGGATTTACAAACATTGCCAAGATTCCAGGGACATGCGCCGCGAATGTTGCAGTAAACGGCCCGATAATGATTTTAGGTAAGGGTAACAGCGGAATAATAATGGACAGTGCTGTTAACAGTCCAGCTATGGTAATGCTTTTGACGTCTACTTTCTTGTTGTTCATAATAACCTCCAAATTTTTGTTTGTAACATTATATTTCTTTCCTCATATCATGGTGATAAGAGGTGATTGACATGTCTGGAAATATTTTAATGGATTCCGTAATCCTGTTTCTGCTGGTTTACGCGCTGCTGGACATCTTCACGCAGATAGCGTCGTTTTTGTCCCGCGTACTGATGGGCAGACCGCGTATTATGGACGGGAACTGTGTGCTGTTTTTACATACGGGAACGGATGATTTGGAGCAGCGGGTGCGCAAGGCCGTAAAAAATGCGGAAAACTCCTGTTGCAGCCTCCTGCTGGTCGATGTCGGTCTCAGCAATGAGGAAAAACGCATTGTGGAGCGTCTCTGCGCCGAGTATGAATTTCTGTACCTTTACCAGAAGGAACAATACATCCGCTATGTAGAAAACATGGCTTAGGACGCTCAGTCAAACAGCTTCGGATATTTTTTCAGCAGGAGGATAAGTGGGATGCCAAGCCCCATGCAGATAACCAGCTCACCAATTCCAACAGTTGCCACGTTCATCAGCAATGCCGGGCTTTCCGGCATTACGAAATAGAGCATCGGGCCAATAATCAGCGCGTTGGCGATGAAGGGCGGCAAAGGAGCCAGCACGGTCTGCCTGCGAAGCAGCCATGTCCCCAGCGCGCCAATCAGGCTCGCGAGAGAGCCGAACACAATGTCTGCCAGACCAAAGCCACCGACCAGATTGGCGATGATGCACCCGACGGTCAGACCGGGAATCGCCGCGGTGGTAAACACGGGCAAGATGGTCAGCGCTTCCGAAATGCGAAACTGTACCGGTCCATAGGCAAAGCCGGAAAATAAAATAGTCAGTCCGGCATAAATAGCGGCGATGATTGCCGCGCGTACGATAAATTTTGTTTTTTTCATTGGTTGTCCTCCTAAAATTTTTGTGCTGCGGAACAACCAATGACGCTGATGCGCCGCGGTTTGAACCTGGTTGTCCGCGAAACAGGCGGGGCTGGTGCCCCGGTGATGTATTTTGTTTCAGGCAGAGCCTGTATTTTATGAAATTTGGAATTTTTGATTCCTAAAATTACCTTAGTGAAACAAGCCCAGTAAGCTTGAAATTTCCCAAAAGCAACGAAAACCGTTTTCAGGCAATCACGCCGCCGCCCACTACGACATCTCCGTCGTAAAAAACAGCGGACTGTCCGGGAGTAATTGCCCGCGCTTTCTCAGCAAGCTCAACGCGGTGAACGCCGTTTTCCGCCGGATAAATCCGGCAGGGCACTTCTTTGGCGGAGTACCGCACTTTGCAGGAAACGTCCAGCGGGGCTTCCAGCACGTCGAACGGAATAAAATTTGCTTCGGTAATGGAGAAGGAGCCGGAAAATTCGCTCCCGCTTTCTCCGAGGGTGACGGTGTTGGCTGCGCCGTCAATACCGATAACAAACATGGGCTTTCCAAACGTGACGCCAAGCCCTTTGCGTTGACCAATCGTGAAGTGGGCGACACCGTTATGCTCCCCTAAAATGCTGCCGCTTTGGTCTATGAAATACCCTTTTTTATCCTGATAGCCGGCGTACTCCTTTAAAAAGGCGATATAATCGCCGTCCGGGATGAAGCAGATGTCCTGGCTGTCGGGCTTGTCTGCGATAGGCAACCCAAGCGCGCGGGCATACTGCCGGGTTTGCTCCTTCTCCCCGGCACACAGCGGAATTAACGTGTGCGAAAGCTCTCGCTGCGTCATGTTATACAGAACATATGTCTGATCTTTGGCGGCTGAATGTGACTTTTTCAGCAGATACCTGCCGGAAGTGCTGTCGTATGCAATCCGAGCGTAATGTCCGGTCGCCACATAGTCGAAACCGTTGGCAAGCGCCCAGTCGAACAGCCGGCCGAACTTAATCTCCCGGTTGCACATGACACATGGATTCGGTGTCCGGCCCAGCAGATATTCGCCGGTAAAGTAATTGATAACCTTCTGCCGGAACAGATCCGTAAAATCCAGTTCATAAAAGGGAATTCCAAGTTTATCTGCTACCGCTTTTGCGTCGGCGGAAGGTGCGGGATGCTCACGGCTGAGCTGCATGGTAGCCCCCGCAACCTCATAGCCCTGCTCGAGCAGCTTTGCGGCGGCGACGGAGGAATCGACCCCGCCGCTCATGCCGACCAATACTCGTTTTTTCAAATGTTTAAACCTCCGGTATTATTCCGCCTGGCAGTCCTTGCAGCACCCGTTGCACGTATGCTTTGGGGAAAATTCCTTACCCTGCCGCTTATAGTAGTCCGCAATCGCGGCGCCGATAGCCTCTTCCGCGAGAACGGAGCAGTGTACCTTCGCCGGTGGAAGGCCGTCAAGCGCCTCCATAACCGCTTTGTTTGTCAGAGAGAGCGCTTCCTCAACGGTTTTTCCCTTGACCAGCTCTGTCGCCATGGAACTAGTGGCGACCGCCGCGCCGCAGCCAAAAGTTTTGAACCGCACATCCTTGATGACGTCGTCTTCAATTTTCATATACATTTTCATGATATCGCCGCACTTCGCGTTGCCGACCTGACCGACCGCATTTGCGTCCGGCAGTTCACCTACGTTGCGGGGATTTTCGAAATGGTCCATTACTTTTTCACTATACATGATATGACCTCCTTTATTGCCCAGCTGACTCATACAGGGGCGACATCTGGCGGAGCCTGTCCACAATCTGCGGAAGGACCTCCAGCACGTAATCAATTTCTTCCTTGGTGTTCTGCTTTCCAATGCTGAGGCGCAGCGAGCCGTGCGCGATTTCGTGCGGCAGACCGAGCGCAAGCAGAACATGGGACGGATCGAGTGAGCCGCTTGTGCAGGCGGAGCCACTGGATGCACAGATACCCTTCAAGTCCAAGTGGAGCAGAAGCGATTCCCCCTCAATAAACTGGAAGGAGAAATTGGCGTTCCCGGGCAGCCTGTCCGTCCGGTGGCCGTTCAGCTTGGTGTAGGGGATGCGCCTTAATACTTCGTCGATAAGATAATCCCGCAGGGCAGAAATCCGTTCTGCTTTTTCTCTGAGATTGGCAGTGGCCTGTTCAATCGCGGAACCCAGTCCAACAACCCCAGCGGTGTTTTCCGTCCCCGCGCGCCGGCTGCGTTCCTGTGCGCCGCCGTGGAGAAAGGTGTCGATTTTGACGCCTTTGCGGACATACAGCGCTCCGACGCCCTTCGGTCCGTTGAATTTATGGGCGGAAAGAGAGAGCAGATCGATGTTCATATCCTTCACATCGATTGGGATGGAGCCGATGGCCTGTACTGCATCTGTATGAAACAGCACGCCGTGCCGTCTTGCAAGTTCGCCGATTTCCTTCACCGGTTCGATGGTTCCGACCTCGTTATTTGCGGTCATGACGGTAATAAGG
>CABSKZ010000309.1 GCA_902478395.1 uncultured Eubacteriales bacterium
ACTTGATATGATATAATTGGATAAAAATGAGGAACGCCGGGAGATGATGGAATGCAGTTGGCGCATTTTAAGAAAGAAAGCGGCCGGGAGCAGCTGCTTGTAGACCATCTTCGCGCTGTAGCCGCATTATGCGGAAAGTCCACTGCAAAGTTCGGTCTGTATAACATGGGTTACCTGACGGGCCTGCTTCACGACGGCGGAAAAGCGCGCACCTTGTTCCAGAATTATTTGAAAAATGATAATCCATCCTTAAAAGGAAAAATCAATCATTCGGCGTTCGGCGCCCAGTTATTGCAGGAGGTTGCAGGCTCCTGCAACAGTAAGTTTGCCCCAGTGACAGCGCAGCTGATTTCCGCAGCAATTTTTTCACACCACACAGGCTTGTTGGACTGCCTCACACCGCAGGGGGAAAATGGCTATGTGCAGCGGTTTAAGCCGGAAGAGGAGATTGATTATGCAGAGTGCCGGGAAAATTTTATTGTCGAATGTGTGAGTATCAAAGAATTATCTGAACTTTTTCAAAAAGCGGTTGAGGAGTTCGAAGTTTATTTTTCTAAAACTGTTAAGTTCAACCAGTTTGGACTTGGCCTGACTGTAAGACTTTTGTTTTCCTGCCTGATAGATGCGGATCGGTATGACACCTATTGTTTTGATGCGAATATATTGCCAACAGCATATGAAATTCCAGTGTGGAGCGACCTTGAAAAAAAGGTTGTAGCGTATTTGGATAAGCTGCGAAGGAACAATGCTATTGGCGGCACGAAAGAAATAAAGAAGATAAAGGCCCTGCGGCAAGAAATTTCAGACGTTTGCAGGCAATTTGCCGAAAATCCCGGCGGCATATACCAATTGTTTGTTCCGACCGGCGGCGGAAAAACGCTTGCCTCCCTGCGCTACGCGTTGGCACATTGCGCAAAATTCAAACTTGAGCATATCTATTATATCATTCCATTTTGCTCTATTTTGGAGCAAAACAGCAAGGAAGTCGAAAATGCACTGCAAAATAGCGGCATTGTTTTAGAACACCATTCCAATGTGACGTTCGACGGCCCAGACACCAGCAGTGAGGATTTCCAGCGGTATGAGCTGGTAACGCAGCGGTGGAATGTTCCGGTTGTCCTGACCACGATGGTACAGTTTCTGGACACTTTATTTTCCGGAAGAACCCAGGCGGGGCGCCGGCTTCACGAACTGGCCAATTCGGTTCTTATTTTTGATGAAATTCAAGCCCTCCCCGTAAAGTGCATTCACCTGTTTAATGCCGCTGTTAATTTCCTGGCGGAAGTGTGCCATGCAACCGTTATTTTGTGTACCGCGACCCAGCCGCAGCTTTCCAAAACCGAACCGGTTCCGCTGAGGTTAACGGAGCCTGTGAATATCGTACCAGATATCGCAGAAAAATTCCGCCAGTTTAAACGTACGCAAATTATAAACCGCATTAGTGAAAAAATGAGTTTTTCACAGCTTGCGGAACTAGCCGAACAGGAAATGCAGAAAAAAGATTCAGTTTTGATTGTTTTAAATACAAAAAAAGCGGTGCAGTCGGTCTATACGCTGTTATGTGGGCTGATGGAGAAAGAAAGTGTTTTTCTGCTCAGTACGAACCTATGCCCGGAAAACCGCGGCGATATTATTGAAACGTTGCAAAAACGGCTGCGGCCAGACAGTGGGAAAAAGACCATTTGCGTCAGCAGCCAGCTGATTGAAGCCGGAGTGGATTTGAGCTTCGGCTGTGCGATCCGTTCCCTTGCGGGACTGGACAACATCGCCCAGACAGCGGGACGCTGCAACAGGCATGGGGAGTATGCCCAAACGCGGGAGGTGTATGTCGTTTCCCTTTCAGAGGAGAATTTAAGCAGTCTTCCCGAGATACAAACGGCGCAGCGGGCGACCATACAAACGCTCAGCGCTTTGGGAGAGGGGCAGGATTTGCTGTCACCAGAGGCGGTAGAGTTATATTATCTGCACTATTACCACGAACGATCTCACGAAATGGGGTACCGTTTAAAAGCGTATAACGAAACGATGTACCATATGCTGGATCAAAACAGGAAAGCGATTGGCAACTACAGAGATCTCGAACACAGGAACCCGCCCCTGCAGTTTTTTCAGTCGTTCCATACAGCGGGAGAGAATTTCCGGGTGATAGACAGCCCGTCCTACGGCGTAATTGTGCCTTACAAAAAAGGAAAGGAATACATAGAGGAATTGTGCGGGGAATGTTCAACAGAACGGTTAAGAATTTTGTTGCGTTCCTGCCAGCGGTTTACGGTTAACGTCTACCGGCCGGAACTGGAACGCCTGTACCGGTTGGGTGCTGTACAATATTTGCAGGAGAAAAACGTTTTCATTTTGCGGGATGGGAATTACAGCGAAGAAACAGGAATTACGGATGACGGAACGATGGAATTTTTACAATTCTGACCGAACAGTTGTATATTAACAGAAGGAGGAGAGCGGATGGAAAAGGAAAACAAGCTGTCGTTTTGTGTGTATGGCCGGCAGGCGCTGTTCAGCGATCCGGTCACGCGCGTCGGCGGGGAAAAAATGAGCTACAGCGTCCCGACGTATGAAGCACTGAAAGGGATTTGCGAAAGTATCTATTGGAAGCCCACGTTTATTTGGTATGTGGACCGCGTTCGGGTCATGAACCGGATTCGAACGCAGTCGCGGGGGCAGCGGGTCGGAAAATTTCAAAGCGATGAAAACGACCTTTCCATTTACACCTATCTTGCGGATGTACGTTATCAGGTAGAAGCTCATTTTGAATGGAACGAGAACCGACCCGAGCTTGCGTGCGACCGCAACGAAAACAAGCATTTTTTCATTGCGAAACGAATGCTGGAACGAGGCGGGAGACGGGATATATTTCTGGGAACGCGCGAATGTCAGGGCTATGTTGAGCCATGTGTTTTCGGTGAAGGGGAAGGCACATATGACAGGGATTCTGCCAGCGGCGAGGACAACATCCTCTCCTTTGGCATTATGCTGCACGGCATCTCCTATCCGGACGAGACAGGGTTGGACTACCTGCAAACCCGGCTTTGGGACGTCGTCATGAGAAACGGCGTGATTGATTTTGTACGCCCCGAAGAGTGCCGTATTAGAACACGAACTACCAAGGGAACAAAAAAAATATTTGGAGAGGGCAATTTTACCGGACTCGGCGAGTTTGAGGAGGAGGGGATTTTCTTTGAGCTGGATCAATGAATTGTACCAGACCTACGAAACCCATTCCAGTCAAATTGCGAAGCAGCGGACAGATGGCAGGACACCGCTGCTCCCGATTGCCCATACATTGCAAAAAGCACATGTGGAAATGGAGCTGAATGAAAACGCGGAGATTGTGACCGTCCGGACGTTGAGCCAGGAGGAAGCCGATACCATTCTTCCGTGTACGGAGGATTCCGCAAGTAGGGCAGCAGGCTATGCTCCGCATGCGCTGTATGATAACCTCATCTATATCGCGGGTGATTATGGACGGTATTTTGAAGGAAAAGGGAACGAAGAGGCGCACCAGATATATTTAGAGCAGCTGGCGCAGTGGTGTGAATCGGACTGCTGTACGGACGACGTGAAGGTGATACAGGCGTATCTCGAAAAAGGCAGGGTCATTACAGACCTTGTCGCCCATGATATTCTGGAAACAGATGAAACCGGTAGAATAAAAAAGGAGTGGAAGGGCGACAAGAAAAATAAACCGTTGGATATGACCAAAATTCTGGTTCGTTTCCGTGTGAAGCATGGAGCCCGGCCGTCTGTAAAGTGCAACGAGAATAGAGAATTGTTCGATGCCTACAGGGATTACTATTTGTCACACAAACAGGAAACCCGGCTCTGTTATGTGACGGGGCAATTGGCCGCGTTAACCAATAAGCATCCATCCCGTTTGCGGAGCGGCGGGGATAGTGCCAAGCTAATATCCAGCAATGACAGCTCCGGCTATACTT
>CABSKZ010000310.1 GCA_902478395.1 uncultured Eubacteriales bacterium
CCCGCTGGTCATTGAACCACCAGCCGGAGCCAAACTGGATTTTCCCCTTCACCGGCCCGCGCTGGAAGTTGCCCAGCATTGTTGCGAGAACGTAATTGTCCTTCGGGTTCAGCGTATATAAAATGGTTTTTGGCAGGCTGTCTTCACGGTCGAGCGCATCCAAAAATTTTGCCAGCGTTTCTGCGATTTGCCTGTCGCAGATGGAATCGAACCCGGTATCCGCGCCGAGCTTTGCAAGCATCGCGGAGTTAGCGTTTTTCAGCGTCCCGATGTGCATCTGCATCGCCCAGCCCCTTTTGGCATATTCCTGTGCGCACAGGGAGAGGACCGCGGTTTTGTATGCGGCCTCTTCTTCTGCTGAAACCGTTCCGCCGTTGACCGCCTTGTCAAAAATTTTTGCCGCGTCGCCCTCCGCATAAGGAACCGTCACAAGTGCATGATCTGCGATGCGGCAGCCGTTTTCATGAAAATAACCGATGCGTTCCGTCAACCATCTGCAAAGCTCATCGAAGCTGGCAACGCCTATTTTCTCCAAATACGGCAGGAAGGTCGCGCGCGTCAGTTCCACGGCGTTGTCAGGGCGGAATGCCGGCAGGACGCGGACAGGAAACCCGTCCTGCGCAATCTGTTTGTGATGGCACAGGTCGTCCGCCGGGTCGTCCGTCGTGCAGACAATCTCGACATTCGAACGCTGAATCAGCCCCCGGACTGAAAACCCATTTGTTTGGAGCAACTCGTTGCAGCGGTTCCATATAGATTCAGCCGTTTCCGGACAGAGCACCTCGTCAATTCCAAAATATCGTTTCAGTTCCAGATGTGTCCAGTGGTAAAGCGGGTTGCCGATCGTATAGGGGACGGTTTCCGCCCAGGCCATGAATTTCTCGAAATCATCCGCATCTCCGGTAATAAATTGTTCCTCTACTCCGTTGGAACGCATTGCCCGCCATTTGTAATGGTCGCCCCCGAGCATCAGCTCCGCAATATTTTTGAATCGGTAATCCCGCGCAATCATCGCCGGGCTTAAATGGCAGTGATAGTCGAGAATCGGCATATTCTCCGCATATTCGTGGAACAGCCTTTCGGCGGTTTTGCCGTGCAGCATAAAATTATCGCTTATAAAACTCATAGCGTCACCCCATCTTTAAATATTGAAATCTCTTCATATCCGTTTTCTTCGTTTCTGGTTTTGCGGCCCTCCGCTGTATCCAATACCAGGCTATACAGCTGCATGGCAGCTTCGTCCATCGGCATGCCGGACAATAACCTCCCTGCATCAAAGTCAATCCAGTGCGGTTTCTTGTCTGCCAAAACGGAATTGGTCGCAATCTTCAACGTCGGCACAGCGCTTCCGACCGGCGTTCCACGCCCTGTTGTGACCAGAATCAGCTGTGCGCCGGCCGCCATCAGGTTCGTAATCGCCACAAGGTCGTTTCCTGGACCGTTCAGCAGATTCAGGCCGGGCTTGGTTACGGTATCGCCGTAATCCAGCACATCCACCACAGGGGCAAAGCCGCTTTTCTGCACGCAGCCGAGCGATTTCTCCTCCAATGTCGTAATCCCCCCTGCCTTATTTCCCGGGGACGGGTTTTCATACACGGCCTGATTGTGCCGCAGGAAATAATTCTTGTAGCCGTTGACCATGCGGACGCATTTGTCGAACACCCCGCGCGATTCACAGCGGTTCATCAGCTGTGTTTCCGCGCCGAACATTTCCGGTACTTCGGTTAAAATCGCGGAGGCGCCGGAAGCGGTGAGCAGGTCAGAAACCCGGCCGACAAGCGGATTCGCAGTAATGCCGGAATACCCGTCGCTCCCGCCGCATTTCAGGCCAACCCGCAGATGAGAAAGCGGGAGCTTCTGCCGGCCGCACCGCAAGCGGAAATTATCAAGTTCCTCCAGCAGGCGCAGCCCTTCCCCGATTTCGTCCCCGCAGTCCTGGGCATTCAAAAATTTCACCCGGTTTTCGTCTATTTCTCCCAATATCTCCCGAAACACGCCAAGGTGATTGTTTTCACAGCCCAGCCCAAGAACAAGCACACCACCCGCGTTTGGATGCTGGACCATGCCTTTTAAAATCTGCTGTGTCACCCTCTGGTCGCCGCCAAGCTGGGAACAACCGAACGGATGCGGGAAATGCTTCGCGCCGGACTGGGCCGCCAGCCGCTCCGCTAATTTATTGACACAGCCGACCGTATTGATAATCCATAAATCGTTCCGGATTCCGGCAGCGCCGTCTTTCCTGAGATATCCCATGAAGCCGTTTCGTTCTGGCGCGGCAGGAACACGGCAGGCATGCGGCTTGTAGCTATAATCAAGTATGCCGTCCAGATTGGTTTTCAGGTTATGGGTATGGACCCATTCGCCGGTTTTAATGGCCTCGGACGCATGCCCAATGGGGCAGCCGTATTTGATGATGTATTCCCCGGCGGCAATATCCTTCACTGCGTATTTGTGGCCGTTTTCAAGATTGACCTCCACGTTATCCAACTCATTAATTTTCATACCGCATGACCTCTTCGTACAAAAAAGATAAATCCATTCCCCAGAGCGACGTATTTTTCAGAATGTCTGCGACGGAAGCGGTTTTCATGAATTTCAGCACCTCAGGCCCGTCATTGGCCATGTCCGTCCGGCAAAAGCGGATTAAAGCTGCAAACGCCTGAACAAGCGTGGGCGGCAGGCTGTCGAATCGCTTTTGATATTCCAAAATAGAGGGAAGGACGCGGACTTTGAATTTGCTGACGGAGTTGAGCGCGATGCTCGAAAGGTAGTGCCGGATAAACGGGTTTGCAAAACGTTCCATCACATCATTGGCATAGGCGGTCAACTCATCTTCTGGCAGATCCAGCGTCGGAATAATTTCTTCAAACACGCATTTTTTAATATATGCAAGCATTTCGGCGTTTTCAATGCAGTCACGCACCGTATGAAACCCCTGAAGCATCGCATATGGCACGAGGGCGGTGTGCGCGCCGTTTAAAATGCGGACCTTCCGTGTACGGTACGGCTCCAAATCGTCCGTCCATATAACATTCAGGCCAATCTTATCAAACGGCAGTTCCTCCGCCTGGCATTTATCCCCTTCGATTACCCACAGATGGAACAGTTCTGAGGTGTCAAGCATTTCATCTGTATAACCAAGCTGCATATCCTCATCCTTCGGAAATCCAGTTACGATGCGGTCAACCAACGTGCAGTTGAACGTATTCTCTCTCTCCAGCCAATCGGAGAAACCATCTTTCAGCTTCCATTCCCGCGCGTACCGCAGGACGATTTCTTTCAGCCGCTCCCCGTTGCGGTCAATCAGTTCGCAGGGAAGGAGGATAAATCCAGGCAGACCGAGTTCGTAGCGGCGGTAAAGGAAAACTGCCAGCTTTGCCGGATACGATTTCGGCGGCCTGTCTGTTGGTTTGTCTGTTTCGCAGTATGTAATTCCAGCTTCGGTGGTGTTGGATACAATCACGCGCAAATCCGGATTTTCCGCCAGCTTCAAATAGGCATCGAAATCCTCATATGGATTGATGCAGCGCGAGATGACATCTATGGTATTTAGTTCTACCACCGGCCTTCCACCCTGCATTCCGCGCATGATGTGTGTGTAAAGGCAGTTCTGTTGCTCCAGCCGCGCACACATCCCCGTTTCAATCGGCTGGACTACCACGACACTCCCGCTATAACTTCCGCTGTCGTTGAGTTTCTGGAACATCCAGTCCACGAAGCCGCGCAGAAATCCTCCTTCCCCAAATTGTAAAACCGTTTCTTTTCGCTCTGGTTTTGTAATAATTTCATTGATTTGTTTCAAACTTCATCCCTCCGGTCCTTTCTTTTCTTTCAGTATAAAACAAATAAAGCACATTTTCATCTGATTTTTTATGAATATTTAAAATTTTATTCTTTTTTTGTATATTGCGTGGTATAATAAACGCAAAAGCGTTTATTATAC
>CABSKZ010000311.1 GCA_902478395.1 uncultured Eubacteriales bacterium
CGCAATAATATTACATTATAACAGAAAAGCGGAGATTTCTCAACAGAAATCTAATAGATTCACAAATTCTTTATGGATCCTTCATCCTCAAAGTTGTTCCATACATTTTTGTTTTGTTCTGCGCGGTATACAGTTATTTTATCCCCAAACTTCTCATTTAGTATTTTTTCGAAATATTCACAGAAAATTATTTCAGCTTCATAATGTGGAATCTCTATCAGTCCCATTCCGTTTTCATAAGCAGAGCGGGCGTGGTGGTATTTAAAATCACCGGAAATATAGACGTCTGCCCCCGCAGCCTGGGCGTTATACACATAATCTCCGCCTCCGCCGTTGCAGATCGCTATCCGCTCTATGCTTCTCTGAGGGTCTCCGACGAACCGGATATGTTTC
Source organism: uncultured Eubacteriales bacterium (assembly GCA_902478395.1). GTDB lineage: Bacteria > Bacillota > Clostridia > UBA1381 > UBA9506 > CABSKZ01. The sequence continues at coordinate 394 of CABSKZ010000311.1, forward strand.
ATCCCCAATGCCCCTTGTATACAGCGCATCAAATTCTCCATGGAAACCGCGCTTTTTAAACGCGCTACCCTGCCGATTCCGCTTCCGTCAGCTCCGTCCAACACACCCAATACATCACATTCACAAATCTTCGCAAGGAGATAATCACAAAGACCGCCATGCGCGGAATCAAAATTGGTATGTGCGGCATACAGTGTAATATTATTTTGAATGAAAGTCATGGCAGTTTTGCCAAAAACGCTTTCCGTCAAAATCTGCCTGACAGGCTTGAAAATCAATGGATGATGAGACAAAACCATATCTGCCCGCTTAGCAGCTGCTTCCTCCGCTACCCATTCATCCGTATCCAGGCAGACAAGAATGCGTTCAATATTTTTATTGGTGCTTCCTATCAGCAGGCCGACATTGTCATAATCTTCAGCCAACTCTTTTGGAGCCAGCTCTTCCAAAAATGAAATTAGTTCTTCGCAGGTTACCACGCGGCGCACGCTCCCTTCAATTCGTCTAACTGTTCCAACAGCCTTTTGATCTCCCGCCGTTTCTGATCCAGCGAGGGATTTTCACTGTTTGCAAGTCCGTTTAATACTTTCTCAAATTCACACATTTTGGAGCAAATCAGCTCCTGCACATACGGTGAATGTTCTTCCATCAGTCTTTTCCCTATGACATAGTATACCTCTTTTTCGATTTTCATATATCCTTTTTTTATAGTCAGGATGGAATATAATTTATGATCCTCTTTTGCCAGCAGCTCGTGCTGAATCATAAACCCGTTTTGTTCCAGATAGCGCCGGGTTTCTTCCACGGCTGTCATAGGCTGCAAAATAAACGTATCGACACTTTTCCATAAATCCCGCCGCGCATCAAGAATTTCATTTATTAAAATCCCGCCCATGCCGGCAATGATAACGGTATCCACTTCCCCTTCTTTCAGCTCGGATAGACCGTCTGAAAGTCTTGTTTTCACCGTATTCTCTACGCGATAACTACAAATATTCTGCTTTGCCCGTTCTAGTGGGCCTGTCCGCAAATCCATCGCCACGGCCCGCTTAGCGATTCCGTTCAACACCAGATAAATGGGAATATACGCGTGATCGGTTCCAATGTCGGCAATTGCTGCTCCAGGCTTGACACAGCCGGCAATCGCGAGCAAACGTGGCGTCATTGCTCTTTCAATATTCATTGATGTTTCACCCCATATTTACCAACTAAAATCTAACCCCAACCATTTAAACATTTTGATACAGTATATCATAAATGCTGAAAATGCACAAGATGATTTATATTGAACGGCAGATCCTATCGTACAATTTAAGTGGACGTAAAGTCATTTGCTGTACACAAAAAAGGCACAGCTGAGGAATCGGCTGTGCCAGTCCTTAAATTTTACACTTGAAGTAAATATAATACCCGCTGGTTTAAAGCATTGCTCCGGCGCTAGTTAAGCAACTTACAGAGCTTCTAAAAAATTTTTCAGCCGATTGGCAATTTTCTCATTTCCTGCGTCATTTGGATGAAGGCCGTCCGGGCAGAACTTCTCTTTATGAACCGGTATATCAGGCTGGATACCAGACATGGAAAACAAGTCCAGAACAGGCATCGAATAGTATTCCGCCGTTTTCTTGATTTCGTCTACATATGCTTTCAGGCACAACTTGTTGGAACTATTTGGAGTTGTATCATTTTCTCTGTGCAGCGGCGTGAGAAAAACAATATCGGCTTCTGGAAACTTTTCTATCAGGCCCCGCATCAGATAATGCAGCGCGCCGCAAAAGGTATCCATCGTCCTGTCCTCAAAGCTTCCGAACGGCGCATCTCCATGCCCATAGTCATTTGTTCCGCCAAATACAACGACAATATCTGCATCATTATCCATCTGAGCAAATCTTTCACAGAAGGAATTGACATCAAAATGATATGTATCAGAATGAATGGTTTGCTGTCTTGCGATTCTTGTTCCTCCGATACCATAATTTTTGATTGCAGACAATCCCGCTGTTCTTTTAAGAACTTCCGTATAGCGAGCCTCCTCGCAAGAGACTCCAGCGCCCTCGGTTATACTGTCTCCTAAAAAATAAACTTTTTTCCCTTCCAGTTCCATATAAATGCTCCTTTATCGATTACGAGATTCAAATAAAAGTTTTTCATTTCCAAGCAGACACTTTAGAACAATTTTCCCGACATTTTGCATAGCATGAGAAACCTTTGGTGTTGTGAAAAATGTTACACCTCATCAGGCAACCGGAAAATAGTTGCTCGATGAGGTGCAGCAGGCACTACTTTTGTAATTATTACAATCACACTACGCCGTAAGCCTGCATAGAACGGGCAACCTTCATAAATCCGGCTATATTTGCACCGGCAACAAGATTACCTTCCATTCCAAATTCCTTCGCGGCTTCGCTTGCGCTTTTATAAATATCCGCCATAATCTGTTTCAATTTAGCGTCGACTTCCTCAAAACTCCAGCTGTAACGCATCGAATTCTGACTCATTTCCAAAGCAGAAGTTGCTACGCCGCCAGCATTGGCTGCCTTCGCCGGGCCAAACAGAATCTTGTTGGACAAAAAGACTTCAATCGCTTCCGGAGTGGACGGCATATTTGCGCCTTCTGCAACAGCATAGCAACCGTTTGCAACCAATGCTTTCGCAGATTCTTCATTAATTTCATTCTGCGTTGCGCAAGGAAGTGCAATGTCGCATTTTACAGTCCAGACACCGGAGCATCCATCGACGTATTTTGCTTCCGGATGATATTTGACATACTCAGAAATTCTCTTTCTTTCTTCCAGCTTGATTTTCTTAACGGTGTCAAGGTCTACGCCGTTTTCATCAACGATATATCCGTTGGAATCGCTGAGTGTAATGACCTTTGCACCAAGCTGCGTAGCCTTTTCCGTAGCGAAAATCGCAACGTTACCGGAGCCGGAAATTGCGACAGTCGCGCCCTTAAAGGATTTACCGGCCGCTTTGAGCATTTCGTCCGTAAAGTAACACAGGCCATAACCGGTTGCTTCGGTTCTGACAAGACTTCCGCCAAAAGTCAGGCCTTTTCCGGTCAAAACACCGACATATTCATTTCTCAATCTCTTATACTGGCCGAACATATATCCAATTTCGCGCGCACCGACGCCAATATCCCCTGCAGGGACATCCGTATCAGCACCGATATACTTGGAAAGCTCTGTCATAAAGCTTTGGCAGAAGCGCATTACTTCTGCATCACTCTTCCCTTTCGGGTCAAAATCGCTTCCGCCTTTACCGCCGCCGATCGGCAGACCGGTGAGAGAATTTTTGAATATCTGTTCAAATCCCAGGAATTTAATAATGCCTTCATATACGGAAGGATGGAAACGCAAACCGCCCTTATATGGCCCGATAGCACTGTTAAATTGAACACGGAAGCCACGGTTTACCTGTACCTTACCGTTGTCGTCCACCCACGGCACTCTGAATTTAATGATTCTTTCAGGTTCGACAATAGAATCAATTACGCCGGATTCGATAAATTCCTGTCTCTTATACACATCTGACGCTGCCGACGAATAG
>CABSKZ010000312.1 GCA_902478395.1 uncultured Eubacteriales bacterium
TATCCTCCATTATTTTCCCCACAACCGGCGCTGCGATACGTCCGCCGTAATATTCTCCATTAGACGGCTCGTCAAGCATGACTAGGCAGGCGACCTTCGGGTCGTTCGCTGGAGCAAAGCCGACAAAGGAGGCAATGTACTTTCCATTTCCGCGCGGAATTTTTTCCGAAGTTCCGGTTTTCCCGGCAACGCGGTAGCCTTTAATATATGCGTTCTGTCCGGAGCCGTTTGTGACAGCGTTTTCCAGAAGCATCCGGACTGTATCAGACGTCTCCTTAGATATTACCTGCCGCACTACGGTTGGCTCTGTTGTTTTTACAATGTTTCCATCATCGTCAATCAGTTGTTTTACAAGATACGGCTTCATCAGGTTTCCACCGTTTGCCACCGCACTGACCGCGCTGATGAGCTGAAGCGGCGTAACTTTTGGTCCCTGTCCGAACGCCGTAGTGGAAAGCTCCACGATACCGAACCCGTTTTCTGGGTAAAATACACCTTTTGCCTCACCCGGCAGGTCGAATCCGGTGGTGTCCATGAAGCCAAATGCCTTGTAATATTTACGGAAGGTATCCGCGCCAATTTTTTGTCCTACCTCAATGAATACGGGGTTGCAGGAATTCTTTACGCCGTCCTTAAAGGTCTGCGCACCGTGTCCGTCCGTTTTGGAGCACTTGATTCTCCGGTTTTCCACCTGTTTGTAGCCCGGGCAGAAAAACGGCGTATCCACGGTAACCACCCCCTCCTCGAGCGCGGTCGACGCGGTGATAATCTTAAAGCAGGAGCCTGGCTCGTAGGAATCCACAACGGCCTTGTTCCGCCACATTTTTTGGAGTGCAAGCGACTTTTCCTTCGTCCGCTCCTCTTCATCCTGGATGGCGTTGATGCGTTGCTGTTCCGCTTCATCGACCAGCTCAAACGGGTTGTTCAAATCAAAATCCGGCTTGGTGGCCATAGCAAGGATTTCCCCTGTCTTGACGTCCATCACAATCGCGGACGCCCCCTGCTGGACCTTTTCCTCCTGGTATGCGGTTTCCAGATGCTTTTCAGCAAAGTGCTGGATGACCTCGTCAATGGTCAGAACAACATTGGTCCCGTTTTCCGGGTCAATGTGCTTTTCCTGTTTATACGGCATATCGGTGTCGAGTGCATTTTTCAAGGAAATGACGCGGCCCGGCACGCCTTTTAACTGCTTATCGTAAACCATCTCAATGCCGCCGAGACCCTGATTGTCCGTTCCGGTGAAGCCCAAAATATGGGAGGCAAAGTTCCCGTAGGGATAGTACCGTTTCGCATCCTCCTGCAGATACACGCCCGTTAAATCCAGTTCGCGAACCTTAGTCGCCAGTTCAGTATCGATTTTACGTTTAATCGTAACATGGTTGGTTTCCTTCGCAAGCAGCTTTTCGACATCAGCGGCTTCCATGTCCAGCGTAGCGGCAAGCTGCGCGGCAATGGCGTTTGCGTCCTTCTTTGCCTTACGAATCTCGTTCGGGTTCGCGGTGACGGTCTCCACCGTCGAGCTTTGTGCCAGAGGCTTCTGGTTCCGGTCGTAAATCGTACCGCGCTTAGACGCGACCTCATTGTCCCGCGTTTGCTGTTCAACCGCTTCTTTTTGCAGCTTCTGCCCGTCCACAATCTGCAAAAAAACAAGCCTCACGCCTAACAGTGACAGAAGTGTGGCAAAGGCTATAAAGACAGACAGTATTTTAATCCTGAGTTTTCGTTTCGGTTTTTCAATCGCCATAATCAGTTCCCTCTTATTGGTCAGGCCTCCAACTCCGCGGAGCCATGTGGTGAATAATTGCCCTGCATTGCGCGCAGACCGATATTTCCCGCGTCAAAACAGGTATTTCCATAGATTTTCCTATTTTTCGTTATTTTTCATTAACAACAGAAAGTTCCTTTAATCCAAAGTTAGTGTGGAGGGACATGTCCTCCACACTAACGGTGCGTAAGCCGGCCCTATATTTATAATATAGTGGCGGCCTAGTCTAAATATTCCTTTATCGTGTTAAAAAGCCCCAAGATGTTGATTCCGCCCGCAGCATGTCCGCTTGTTTTTTCGACGTAGTCCACCTGCTCCAGATTCACATACACGGTCTGGTATTTCTCCGGCCTTCTCATGCCAAGCTTTTCTGTTGCGACACTTTCCACTTTTTTGAGATCCAGCGATTGATCGATTTCCAGCTGCATTTTCTGGTTGACCGCGACCGTATCTGTCAATTCCTTTTCCTTTTTTTCAATCTGGTTGCATTTCTCCGTAATCATAACGCCGCGGAACAGCACAAGAAACGCTGCGGCCGCGAGGAAGGCAATCATAAAAATTGTGGAGATTTTTGCTTTCGCTTTGGTCTTAGTTTTCTTCTTGACAATCTGTTTCGTCTGCGCCTTTGGTTTCGCTTTTGGCCGTTCCTTGATGCGGACGTTCGGCGAGTGGGCCGGAACCGCGCTCTGTCCCCTGTATCCCCCATAATAAGCATCCCTGTAGTCATACGCCAGATTATCTCTCTGTGCCAAGCCTTTCACTCCTAACTGATTGTTTTTTTCCAGACCCTCTTATGCCCGTTCAAAAACCCGTAGTTTCGCGCTTCTCGCGCGTGGGTTTTCTGATAGTTCCCTCTCATCTGCCACAATGGGCTTTCTTGTTATGACCTTTCCCTTCGGTTGTTTGCCGCAAACACAAACCGGCAATTCCTTCGGACAAGTACATCCCACTGCCAGTTCCGCGAACTTTGTTTTTACGATGCGATCCTCCAGCGAATGGAAGGTAATGACTGCAAGCCGCCCCCCTGGCTTTAAGCAGTCTACAAAATCATCGATCGCCTGTCCCAGCAGGGACAATTCTCCATTCACTTCTATTCGGATTGCCTGAAACGTCCGCTTTGCCGGATGCGGCCCGTCCCGCCGCGCCCCCTTCGGCACTGCTTTTTTGATGATACTGACCAGTTCCCCCGTGGTCTCTATGGGGCGGAGCCCCCGCTCCTCCTCAATAAATGCCGCGATTCGTTTTGCCCAGCGTTCTTCTCCATATTGGAAAATAATCTGTTCCAGCCGCTCCCGCGAATAGCTGTTTACGACATCATAGGCGGAAAAGCTGCTGCTTTGGTCCATCCGCATATCCAACGGCGCGTCGTGCATATAGGAAAAGCCGCGCTCTGCCTCGTCCAGTTGATGGGAGGAAACTCCGAGATCCATCAGTGCACCGTCGACCGTGTCAATTGCAAGTTCTCCGAGTACTTCTTTTATGTATTGAAAATTTCTGTTTACATAGATGACATTCTGATATGCCGCCAGGCGTTTCCTGCTTGCGGCAATTGCGTTTTTATCTTGATCGAACCCAATCAACTTCCCGGTTGTAAGCCTTTTTACAATCTGTTCGCTGTGCCCCGCCCCGCCCATTGTGGCGTCTATATAGGTACCGCTGGGCTTGATGGATAGCGCTTCCATACATTTCTCCAGCAACACCGGTACATGATAAAAATCCATGGCAGGCTCCCCGTTTACAGACCCAGAAGCTCCATTTTTTCAGAAAGCTCCTCCGGGCTGAAGTTGTCAAAGCTATGCTCCGCTTCCCATTTTTCCGTGTTCCAAAGCTCCAGTCTGCTGGAAACGCCGACTACCGTTACGTCCTTTTCCAGTTCCGCGTAAGAGCGAAGCTTTGCCGGCAGCATAATGCGCCCCTGCTTGTCCATCTCGCATTCGCAGGCGCCTGCGAAGAAGAACCGTGCAAACTGGCGCGCATCCTTGTTTGCAATAGACAACGCATCCATCTTGGACTTTAACCGGTCAAACTCATCGGACGAAAACACGAACAGGCAGTGGTCAAGCCCCAGCGTAACGATAAACGTTTCCCCCAGCTCGTCCCGGAATTTAGACGGCATAAACATTCTGCCCTTTGCGTCGAGCGTATGCTGGTATTCGCCGATGAACATGACTC